>NZ_RZSW01000327.1:0-6958 GCF_003997375.1 Mesorhizobium sp. M5C.F.Ca.IN.020.29.1.1
GACTCCATCCCTGCCCTTCAGCCCGCACAATAAGGAGCCAAAAATGGGCTTGATGGACAAACACGCGATCATCGAGAAGAACGCCACGCTTCTTCTCGTTGGTTCCCTCCTGGTGGTGACGATCGGTGGCATCGTCGAAATCGCACCGCTCTTCTATCTCGACAACACGATCGAGAAGGTCGAGGGCATGCGGCCCTATTCGCCGCTCGAGCTCGCGGGGCGCAACATCTATGTGCGTGAGGGCTGCTACCTCTGTCACAGCCAGATGATCAGGCCGTTCCGTGACGAAGTCGAGCGCTATGGTCACTACAGCCTGGCGGCCGAGTCGATGTACGATCACCCGTTCCAGTGGGGATCGAAGCGCACGGGGCCGGACCTTGCCAGGGTCGGAGACCGCTACTCGAACGAGTGGCACGTTCAGCATCTTGTCGAGCCGCGTTCGGTGGTGCCGGAATCGATCATGCCGAGCTATGCCTTCCTGAAGGATACGCCAATCGAGGTGAAGGACTTCTCAACGCACCTTATCGCAAACAGGCGCGTCGGTGTCCCCTACTCCGATGACATGATCGCTCACGCCAGAGGTGACCTGATTGCGCAGGCCGATCCCAATGCCGACACATCCGACCTGGAAGGCCGCTATCCCAAGGCCAAGCTCGGCGACTTCGACGGCAATCCGCGACAGGTTACCGAGATGGATGCGCTGGTCGCTTACCTGCAGATGCTCGGCACGCTGGTCGATTTCAAGACCTACGACGAAGCCGCCGGCTACCGCTGAGGAGAAATACCATGGATTACAATTGGATGAGGGAGTTCGC
This sequence comes from Mesorhizobium sp. M5C.F.Ca.IN.020.29.1.1, assembly GCF_003997375.1. NCBI lineage: Bacteria > Pseudomonadati > Pseudomonadota > Alphaproteobacteria > Hyphomicrobiales > Phyllobacteriaceae > Mesorhizobium > Mesorhizobium sp. M5C.F.Ca.IN.020.29.1.1. The sequence continues at coordinate 816 of NZ_RZSW01000327.1, forward strand.
CGACAGTTGGGCCCTGCTCGCCATGGCGCTTTTCTTCGTCGGCGTAGTGACCTTCACACTCCGTCCTGGCAGCCGCAAGCAGGCCGATGAAGCCGCCCGCATCCCTCTCAAGGACGACTGATCATGAGCAACGAGCATATCGACGAAGTGTCGGGCATCTCCACCACCGGCCACGAGTGGGATGGCATCAGGGAGCTCAACAACCCACTTCCGCGCTGGTGGGTCATAACGTTCTACATCACCATCGTCTGGGCAATCGGCTACACCATCGCCTATCCGGCATGGCCGATGCTGACCTCGGCGACCAAGGGCGTGCTCGGCTATTCGAGCCGCAACGATGTCAAGAAGGAACTTGCCGCGGCCGAACTCGCCAAGGCCAAGTATGCCGCAGCGATACAATCGAAAACCGCTTCGGAGATTGCCGGCGACGACGCGCTGCGCGAATTCGCTGTTGCCGCCGGCAGCGCTGCGTACAAGGTCAATTGCGTGCAGTGCCACGCTTCCGGTGCCCAGGGGTCCAAAGGCTTTCCCAACCTCAATGACGATGACTGGTTGTGGGGCGGCACGGCCGAGCAGATTCAGCAAACGATCACGCACGGCATCCGCTTCGCATCCGTTCCGGATACACGCCTGTCGGAAATGCCGGCTTTTGGCGAGATCATCACCGGCGACCAGGTCGCACAGGTCAGCACCTATGTCGCCAGCCTGTCCGGCCCGGTTCAAGATGCAACACTGGTCGAGCCGGGCGCCAAGGTTTTCGCCGAAAATTGCGTGGCCTGCCATGGCGACACTGCAAAAGGCAACAAAGAGCTCGGCGCGCCCGATCTGACCGATGCGATCTGGCTCTACGGGTCGAACGAAACGGCAATCGCCGCGCAGATCCGCGCCCCCAAGCATGGCGTCATGCCAGCCTGGCTTGAGCGTCTCGGCGAGACCAAGGTCAAGGAGCTCGCGGTCTACATCCATTCGCTTGGTGGTGGGGAATAGAGGGGGGTCCTATTCCCGACCCTTCGCCAGCCAAGCGACGAGGCCCGGCTTGCGCCGGGTCTCGACTGCATTCCGGCGTTCGCGATTGACTTGCATCAACGCGCAGCAGACCACCCTGCGGCAAGGCTTGTTCAACGCGGCATTTCGCGCACCGGCCGAAGAACGAAGTCCGACTGCGCACGCCGAATCATAAGCTGCGCGACTGGAGTTTCTCGTGCTGGATAATACGCAGATAGAACGGCTCGAAGCCGAGGCGGTCAACTCCGCCACGGTCCGCCAGCCGCTGTATGCACCGCGCAAGAAGATCTTTCCCAAGCGCGCCTCGGGCAGCTTTCGCCGCTTCAAGTGGCTGGTGATGGCGATCACGCTGGGCATTTACTACCTGACGCCCTGGCTGCGCTGGGATCGAGGTCCGTTTGCTCCCGATCAGGCCGTGCTGATCGATCTTGCCAACCGCCGCTTCTATTTCTTCTTCATCGAGATTTGGCCGCAGGAATTCTTCTATGTCGCCGGCCTTCTCGTCATGGCCGGCATCGGCCTTTTCCTGATCACATCCACAGTTGGCAGAGCCTGGTGCGGCTATACCTGTCCGCAGACCGTATGGGTCGATCTGTTTCTGGTTGTGGAGCGCGCGATCGAGGGAGATCGCAATGCCCGCATGAAGCTCGACGCCGGTCCGTGGACCGCGCGCAAGCTTGTGCTGCGTGTATCGAAACACGCGATCTGGCTGGCCATAGCGGCAGCGACCGGCGGCGCCTGGATCTTCTATTTCGCCGACGCGCCAACGCTGATTGGCGAGGTCTTTACCGGCACCGCTGCACCCGTCGCCTACATCACCATTGGCGTGCTGACGGCGACCACCTACACATTCGGCGGGCTGATGCGCGAGCAGGTCTGCACCTACATGTGCCCTTGGCCGCGCATCCAGGCGGCCATGCTCGACGAAAATTCGCTCACCGTGACCTATAATGACTGGCGCGGCGAACCTCGGTCGCGGCACGCCAAGAAGGTCCAGGCCGCGGGGCAGCCGGTCGGCGACTGCGTCGATTGCAATGCCTGTGTCGCCGTCTGCCCGATGGGGATTGACATTCGCGACGGCCAGCAGCTCGAATGCATCACTTGCGCGCTGTGTATCGATGCCTGCGATAGCGTTATGGACAAGCTCGGCAAGGAGCGCGGGCTGATCTCCTATGCGACCCTGTCCGATTACAACGCCAATATGGCGGTGGCGACTGCAGGCGGCTCTTGCTCGGCAAACCCGTCGCTCGTCAGGACCGACGGCGGCGCATTCTCCGAAAAATTAGCCCATTTCCATATCCGCAAGATCTTCCGGCCGCGCACCTTCATCTACATGGGCGCGTGGTCGGCGGTCGGCATTGCGCTGCTCTATTCGCTGCTGACGCGCGACCGGCTCGAGGTCAACGTTCTGCACGACCGCAACCCGCAATTCGTCACGCTGTCCGACGGTTCAATCCGCAACGGCTACACCGTAAAGCTGCTCAACATGATCCCCGAGCCAAGGACGATCGTTGTTACGATGCAGGGCCTGCGGGGAGCCGAAATGAGCGTCGTTGGTATCGACCTTCCGGCAGACCGGTCCTTCGCCGTCGCGGTCGAACCCGACCGCCTGAAGATGCTGAAGGTTTTTGTGCGCCAACCGGCGGACCGGGTCGGAGGCGCAACGCAAACGTTCAAATTCCGCGTCGAGGACAAGGCGAGTTTCGAAACCGACGAATACACCGCCACCTTCAACGCCCCGGAGATCGCCAGATGAGCGCCAATACGCAAAAAACCCGCGAATTCACCGGCAGGCACATGCTGGCCACCATTCTCGCCTTTTTTGGTGTGGTCATCGCAGTCAATCTGACCATGGCGACATTCGCCAGCACAAGCTGGACCGGTCTTGTCGTCGAAAACACCTATGTGGCCAGCCAGCAATTCAACCGAAAGGCCGAGGAAGGGCGTGCGCAGGCGGCACTCGGCTGGACCGGCAAATTGACGATCTCTTGGGGCGAAGTCCGCTACAGTCTCAGCGATGCCGCCGGCAAGCCGGTTCCCTTGCGTAGCGTCAAGGTGCTGTTTCGTCATCCTGCCTACGAGGGCGCGGACAAAGCCGTCACTCTCGCCGTTGCCTCGGGCCAGGAATTTGCCGCGCGGCACACACCAAGGGATGGCGTCTGGATCGTCGAAGTCGACACGGATGCCGGTCTGGCAGAATCTTATCGCGACGTTCGCCGGATCATGATTTCTCACGGAGCACTGCAATGAGCTGCTGTGCGCCGGGCGCTGAAATGGCGCTGGATCTGGACGGAGCGACATCCAGCTTGCCATCGAGCCAAGAGATCAGGTTGGCAAGCCGCTCGCTTGGCAATGACCTTCGCCAGACCGATCTGTCGGTGCCGACGGTTCACTGCGCCGCCTGCATCCAGGCGATCGAGACGGCTCTCGGAAAGCTCGATCGCGTCGAGCGCGCTCGTGTCAACCTTTCGACCACACGGGTCTCGGTCCAGTGGCGTGGGAACGAGGCTCCTCCCATCGTCGCTGCACTAGAGCTGCTGGGCTACCCGGCGCATCTTTTCGATCCGGAGATTCATGAAAAAGACAAGACGCTTTCGGAACTGATCCGGGCCGTCGCGGTCGCCGGCTTTGCTGCGGGCAATATCATGCTGCTTTCCGTCTCGGTCTGGTCGGGCGCGGAAGGCGCGACGCGTGACCTGTTCCATTGGGTCTCGGCGCTGATCGCTATCCCGGCGCTCGCCTTCGCCGGCGGAATCTATTTCCGATCGGCATGGAATGCGTTGCGTCACGGGCGCATGAACATGGACGTGCCGATTGCGGTTGGCGTTTCGCTCGCCTACGCAATGAGCCTCTACGAGACCATCAACCATGGCGACCACGCCTATTTCGATGCGTCGGTGTCGCTGCTGTTCTTCCTGTTGATCGGCCGCACGCTGGATCACGTGATGCGCGAGCGTGCCCGGACCGCCGTGAACGGCCTGTCACGGCTGGCGGCGCGGGGCGCCATGGTGCTGCGCGAGGATGGTTCGCGCGACTACCTGCCGGTTGAGGAGATCGAACCCGGCTTGCAGCTGCTGGTCACCGCCGGCGAAAGGATTCCCGTCGACGGCAAGATCATTCAAGGCTCTTCCGATCTCGACTGTTCACTGGTTTCCGGTGAAAGCACACCCAGAACCGTGTCATCAGGCGAAACCGTGCAGGCCGGCACGCTCAATCTCACAGGCCCGCTGATCATCGAAGCAACAGCCGCCGCAAAGGATTCCTTCCTGGCCGAGATGGTCCGGCTGATGGAAGCCGCCGAGGGCGGTCGCGCGCATTATCGCAGGATCGCCGACCGCGTTTCAGCGCTCTATGCTCCAGTGGTCCATCTGACCGCCTTGGTGACGTTCCTTGGCTGGATGGCGGCGACCGGCGATTGGCACCAGGCAGTAACGATCGCCATCGCCGTTCTCATCATCACCTGCCCGTGTGCGCTCGGTCTCGCCGTGCCCATCGTGCAGGTGGTCGCTGCGCGGCGTCTGTTCGAAAGCGGCGTCATGGTCAAGGATGGTTCGGCCATGGAGCGTCTGGCGGCGATCGACACGGCGGTGTTCGACAAGACAGGAACGCTTACGCTCGGACAGCCCCGGCTCGTCAACGCGTCGTCCATCGATCCGGCCATGCTGGCCATCGCAGGCGACATGGCCGTGCATTCCCGCCATCCATTCTCAATGGCCATAGCCGGCGCTGCGGGCTTTGCTGCTCAGCCGAAGCTCGAGTCCGTCAGCGAGCACCCTGGTTTCGGGATCGAAGCTACCGCCATGGGAAGCACCTGGCGGCTTGGCCGGCGCGGCTGGGCCGGGTGGAAGGCCCGAACCGCCGGCGAAAGCGGATACGGCGGAACGGTTCTGACCAAAGATGGGATCATTGTCGCGTCCTTTGTCTTCGAGGACGCGCTGCGTTCAGACGCCAGAGCGGCCGTCGAGCAATTGAACAATGCCCGGGTTTCCGTGGAAATGCTGTCGGGCGATACCGCAGCTGCTTGCGGCGAGGTCGCGGCGACGTTGGGCATCCATCACTTTGTTCCGGCGCTGCTCCCTTCGGGCAAGGTCGAGTATATCGAAACGCTGGCGAAAGACGGCCACAAGGTGCTGATGGTTGGCGACGGCCTCAACGACACCCCTGCGCTGGGCGCGGCACACGTCTCGATCGCTCCAGCCACGGCGGCCGATGTCGGCCGCAAAGCGGCGGATTTCGTGTTCCTGCGCGAAAGCCTTTCGGCAGTACCCCTTGCCCTCGACATCTCGCGAAAGGCCGGACGACTGATCCGGCAAAACATCGCCATAGCAATCGTCTATAACACCATCGCCGTGCCGATCGCCATTCTGGGGCACGTCACGCCGCTGATCGCGGCAATCGCGATGTCGGCTTCGTCACTGCTTGTCATTGGCAATGCGCTGAGGCTGCAAGGCTTTGCCGCGAGCTCACCCGAGACGGTTGGTACGCGCGGCAAACGTTCCACTGCCGGCGCATTGGCACGATCCTCATGACGACGCTTGTCTATCTCATACCCGTAGCTCTTTTTCTCGGCGCGCTAGGTCTCTCCGGCTTCCTGTGGGCTTTGAGGAGCGGTCAATACGAGGATCTCGACGGAGCTGCCGAGCGGATCCTGATCGATCGGGACGAAAGCTAGACAACTGATCGGGAGCCAAGTGCGGATAGCGGCGCTGGTTCGGAAAACTTCGCCACTGCATGTGTCTGGCTCGAACACAACCCAAAAACTCGAATAACGCGCAAGATTGCCGTATCCAAGTCTATCTCTCGCCAAGCTTTAACTCCTCAATTTGCGCCAACGCAAAGAAACAATGCGTCTGGTCAGGTAAATTCTACTCATCCACAACGGTTGATAGATAGGAGACTGACATGTTCACGCGACGCGAAGCCCTCTTCGGAGCAGCCATCGGCGCTGCCGCCGTGGCGGCGATGCCGGCATTTTCCGCAACGTTCGCCCCGGCAGACATCGGGGCACTTGCCCGCGAGAAGGTCAAGCTCGTGGCACCGCCGTTCGTCCATCCGCACGATCAGGTCGCCAAGGGCGGCCCGAAGATCGTCGAATTCACCATGACGATCGAGGAGAAGCCTGTTGTCATCGATGCCGA
>NZ_RZSW01000328.1:0-6957 GCF_003997375.1 Mesorhizobium sp. M5C.F.Ca.IN.020.29.1.1
GCAAGGTGATCAGGATGGCGAGGAAAATCGGCACGCCGGCATTGATCAACATCGCCACGATGACGGTGGCGAAGCCGACGACGGCGCCGACGGAAAGGTCGATGCCTCCGGTGATGATGACGAAGGTCTGGCCGACTGCCAGGATGGCGATCATCGAACCTTGCCGCAGCAGATTCGAGATGTTGTTGGCGGAGGCGAAGCTCGGCGTCGCCACCGACAGGATGACCCACAACAATACCAGCAGCGCCAGCAGTGTCAGCCCGAACAGGGCGTTGTAGTTGCGTTTCGGCCTTTCGGCCGGGATCGCCTCGGTGCTCATATCTGTCCTCCCGGTTTTTCTTGTTTCTCGGCCAGCGCTTGGGTGAGGATCTCCTCATGGTCGGCAGTGCGGAAACCATGAGTGGCCACCAGTTTGCCGCGCCGGAACACATGCAGTGTGTCGGCCAGTTCATAGACCTCGGGCAGATAGGACGAGATCAGGATGATGCCGGCGCCATTGGACAAAAGCGCGCTGAACAGGCGGTAGATCTCGGCCTTGGTGCCGACATCGACGCCGACTGTCGGCTCGTCGAAGATGAACAGCTTGGCGCCGTGCGCCAGCCACTTGCCGATGACGATCTTCTGCTGGTTGCCGCCGGACAGGCTGGAGGCGAGCGCGTTGCGCGTCGGTGTCTTGATCCTGAGATTGGCGATCTGGCGATCCGCCTCGGTCTTCTCCTGTGCGCTGGAGATCAGCAGATTGCTGGAGATGCGCTTGTAGATCGGCAGATTGAGATTGAGGCCGACCGGCAGGTTGAGGCAGAGGCCCTGGTCGCGGCGGCTTTCCGGCGCCAGCGCCATGCCGAGCCTGATAGCGTCATGCTCGGAATTGACCTGAACCGCCTTGCCCTCCCAGAGGATCTGGCCGGCCGACTTGCGATGACGGCCGTAAAGCGTGGTGACGAACTCGCTGCGCCCGGCACCGATCAGGCCGTAGAGCCCGACGATTTCGCCGGCACGGACCGTCATCGAGACATTTTCGAAGCCCTTGCCGGAGAGATTTCTGGCTTCGAGCAGCGTCGCGCCCGGGGTAAAATGCTCCTTGTGATAGACTTGCTCGATCGAGCGGTTGATCATCATCTTGACCAGCTCGGCGTCGTTGGTTTCGGCGATGTTCCTGGTGCCGACAAGCGTGCCGTCGCGCAGCACCGAGACGCGGTCGGCGAGCTCGAACACCTCTTCCATGCGGTGGCTGATGTAGATGATGGTGACGCCTTCGCCCTTCAGCCGGCGGATCAGCGTGAACAGCTGGTCGGCTTCCTTCCGGGTGAGATAAGCAGTCGGCTCGTCGAAGATCAGGAACTTGGTGCCGCGCACGGTGGCGCGGGCGGCGGCGATCAGCTGCTGCTGGCCTATGGTCAGGTCACCCAGCACGACATGCGCCGGCAGATCAAAGCCGAGATCGTCGATGATCTTCTGCGCTTCCCTGACCATGGCCCGCTGCTGCAGGATGCCGAAGCGGGAATCCTCCTCCCCGAGGAACATGTTGGCTGCGACAGTGAGATGGCGGCACAGAACGACCTCCTGATGCACAGCATTGATGCCCAGCGCCATCGCCTCATGCGGCGTCGCCAGCGCTGCCGGCTTGCCCTCCCAGATGACGTCGCCGGAGGTGCGCGGCATGACGCCGGTCAGCAGCTTGATCAGGGTGGATTTGCCGGCACCGTTCTCGCCGACAATGGCGTGGATTTCGCTGGCCTTGAAGGCGAGGTTAACCGGCTTCAGCGCGTGCGTGCCGGGATATCGCTTCTCCAAGCCCTTGAGTTCGAGGATCGTCCTGCCCGGTTCCAGCGTTGGGGCCGGATGCAGTTCCTGCGCCGTCGATGTCATGACAATCCTCCCAGATTGGCCTCACGATTGGCACGTAGCGATGCTGGCCGGGTCGCATCGTCAAGGGTATTGAAGCCGGCTGATTTCGAATCACTTTCAGGGTGTTTCCGGGGCAACGAGGCCCCGGAAACGGTGCACCTGCCGGTGCTCAGTCGAGCTTCGGATTGAGCAGTGCGTCGATCTTCGGATCCTTCATATTGGCCTTGGTGACGAGGTTGGCGCCGGTGTCGACATTGGCCTCGACCTTCTCGCCTTTCGAGGCCGCGAGTGCCGTCTTGATGCCGTCATAGCCCATCCGGTACGGATCCTGGACGACGAGAGCCGAAATGACGCCGTCGTTGAGGAACTTGATCAGCTTCTCGTCGCTGTCGAAGCCGACGAGTCCGACCTTGCCGGCCAAGCTGTTCTCGGCGATCGCCTGACCGACGCCCTGCGCCATGATCAGGTTGGAGGCGAAGATGCCCTTGAGGTTCGGATTGGCGGTTATCAGGTCGGTCGCGATGTTGAGGCCGGTAGTGGCTTGGCCGTCGGCGTACTTGTCGGCAACAAGCTTCAGGCCGGGATATTTGGCGGCAAGCTGCTCCTTGAAGCCCTGGGCGCGCTGTTCGAGCGAACCAGCGCCCGGAAGTGCGGTGATCAGGGCGACGTCGCCCTCGATTTTGCCGCCATTGGCTTCGCCGATCGCGGCCGCCAGCCCGTCGGCGGCGACGCGGCCGCCCTGGATATTGTCTGTGGTCAGGAACGAGGTGAAGGCCTTGGAGTCGGCGCCGGAGTCGATGCCGATGATCTTGACCTTGGTGGCTGCCTCATCGATCGGCTTGCCGAGCGCCTTGGCTTCGGTCGGCGCGATGACGACGGCAGCCGGGGTGCCGGCGACGGCATTCTCGAGGATCGAGATCTGGCCGTTGACGTCGGTCTCTGCCTGGGCGCCGAGTTCCGGCACATTGACGCCGAGGTCCTTGCCGGCCTTGCGGGCGCCGGCCAGGACGATCTGCCAGTAGAAAGAGGTGGTGTCCTTGACGATGATCGGAATGGTTACGTCCGCCGCCGAAGCTGGCGCCGAATGCAACACGCCGGCAAGCATCGAGGCGGCGGCGAGCGCCACGAATGCGCGGCGGTTGAGAATGTTGGTCACGAATTTCATAAGGCTTCCTCCCTAAGTCGCCCGGTGAACGTTGCTGAAGCTCGGTTTGGATAGGCGCTGTCCAAACAGAACTTTATCAATAAAAAACATTTACCGCATTTTGATAGTGCATAGGTTGGGTCGACGCAAGCGGTGTTTCGCATCGGTCTCCTTAATTGGCTAGACCGATCTCATTGCCAAACCGTACAGATCCTCTCCGAAAGGTATGGGAATATTAATTCCACCAACCAGTCAAGATGGAATATTCATTCTTTTGGGGGCGTTCGATTGTTACGCCTCCTGATTGCGCCGTCCGCTGTTTAACCGACGAGGGCGAAGGCCGCAGCGTCAGCCGAGTTTCTGTACGACCGTGTAACGATCATATTTGGCGAATTCGGTTTCGGGCACCTGGATATCGAGCAGTTGGAGATTTCGCGCCAGATTGGTCGGTTTGGCGGTGCCCGTCAGCACAGAAGCGACAACAGGCTCGTGCAGCGGGAACTGAAACGCCGCCGCTGCAAGCGGATAGCCGCCTTCGGCGGCGATTTTTTCCATCGCCCCGACGCGGCCGAGAATGTCCGCGGTGGCCGGCAGATAATCGAAATGGGCGCCCGGTACCGGGCCCGTTGCCAGGATACCGGAATTGAAGACGCCACCGATGATCAGCGAGGTCTGCCGTTGCCGGCAAAGCGGCAGCAATTCGGCTTCGGCGGTGCGGTCGAGCAGCGAATAGCGGCTGGCGAGCAGGATGCAGTCGAGCGGCGCCTGGCGCAGCACATCGAGACAGATCTGAACCTCGTTGACGCCAAGGCCGTAGGCGGAAATGACCCTGGACGACTTCAGCTCTTCCAGCGCCTTCAGCCCGCCATCCATGAACTGGCGGAAATGCAGCTTCGTCTTCTCGGCCCCATGTGTGTAGACGCCGATGTCGTGGACGAACAGGATGTCGATCCGATTGAGGCCAAGCCGCGCATAGCTGAACTCGACCGAGCGCATGATGCCGTCATAGGAATAGTCGTAGTCGAGCGCAAAGGGCAACGGATCGACATAGGAATGGTCCGGAATCTGGTCTTCCGGCACCGGCCGGAACAGGCGCCCAACCTTGGTCGACAGCACGTAGGAGTCCCGCGGCTTGTCGCGCAGGAAATCGCCGAAGCGGCGTTCCGAGAGGCCGAAGCCATAGAAGGGCGCCGTATCGAAATAGCGCAGGCCGGCTTCCCAGGCGACCTGCAGCGTCTGTATCGCCGCCTCGCGCGGGCAAGCTCGGTAGAGGCCGCCGACCGCCGCGCCGCCGAAGCTGACCTCGGTTATTTCCAGCGCGGTGCTGCCGACACGGCGTTTCTTCATGCAAAGCCTCCCACCGGCCATTTGCCTGGCCCGCGTCTTGAGTCAGTTAATGGCTGTTCTAGAGGGTCGCGCCGAGGTGCCAGGGCACGAACTCGTTGTCGCCGTAGCCGAACTCCTCGCTCTTGGTCTTGCGCCCCGAAGCCGTCTCGACGATCAGTTCGAAGATCTCGCGGCCCATGCCGGCGATGGTCTTTTCGCCCGAGGCGATGACGCCGCAATTCACGTCCATGTCCTCTTCCATGGTCTGGTACATGGTCGAGTTGCTGGCGACCTTGATCGACGGCGTCGGCCGGCAGCCGAAGCAGGAACCGCGGCCGGTGGTGAAGACGATGACATTGGCGCCGCCTGCCACCTGGCCGGTGGCGGAAACCGGGTCGTAGCCGGGCGTGTCCATGAACACCAAGCCGTGTCCGGTGACCTTTTCGGCATAGCCAAAGACGCCGTTGAGCGGCGTCTGTCCGCCCTTGGCGACCGCGCCAAGCGACTTCTCCAGGATGGTGGTCAGGCCGCCGCGCTTGTTGCCGGGCGACGGATTGTTGTCGATGGAGGCGCCATGCTTGGCGACATGGTCTTCCCACCACTTCACATAGCCATCGAGCTTGGCTGCGATCTCCGGGGTCGCCGCACGGTAGGCAAGCAGATGCTCGGCGCCGTAGATTTCCGTCGTCTCGGAGAGGATGCCGATGCCACCAACACCGGCCAGGATGTCGACGGCGGCGCCCAGCGCCGGATTGGCGGTGATGCCGGACATGCCGTCCGAGCCGCCGCATTGCAGGCCGACGACGATCTCGCTGACCGGGATTGGCTCACGCTCAAGCTTGCCGACCTCCTCGGCGATCTCGGCCAGCACCAGCATCGCCTTCTCGACCGATTTGCGCGAGCCGCCGGCTTCCTGGATGTTGAAATGGCGTTTTCCCGCAGCGACACCCTTCTGCCCATAGAGGGTGAGCTGGTTGACCTCGCAGCCGAGCCCGACCATCAGCACGCCGCCGAAATTCGGATGGCGGGCGTAGCCGGCCAGCGTGCGGTGCAGCACCATCATGCCGTCGCCGGTGGCGCTCATCCCGCAGCCTTGGCCGTGGACGATCGGAACGAAGCCGTCGATGCCGGGATATCTGGGCAGGAGAGTGCGGTTCGCCTCGTCGGCGATGGCATGGCAAACGGTGGCCGAGCAATTGACGCTGGCGAGAATGCCGACGAAGTTGCGCGTGCCGGCACGGCCGTCGGCGCGACGGTAGCCCATGAAGATGCGGGCGCGGTCGGCCTCGGTCGCGTGCACGGCTTCGCTCGGCGGCACCACCGGCAAACGCCCGGACTCGAAGATCAGATTGTGCGAATGGACATGCTCGCCGGGTGCGATGTTCTGGGTGGCGCGGCCGATCGCCTGAGCGTATTTGACCACGGCCTCGCCGGCGGCGATCGGCTTGATCGCTACCTTGTGGCCGGGTTCGATCAACGCGGTGGCGACGGCACCGCCCGGCAGTACCGCGCCGATCTCGATGCGGCCGTTGGCGACCGCGACATTGTCGGCGGGGGACAGAAGAATGCTGTTTGCGGCGTTCACGGGCAGTTTCCTGGGTGTTCCTGGGATGGGCAAGCGGATTGACACGCGCCTGTTAACAGTTAATGTCTTTTATCGTGAAAAAACAGTTTTGCGTCAATTGTTTTTTCGTGACAGCGCCGCGCGTTCTTAAGGATGTGCAGAGGATCGGACACTGGAACCAGGGCTGACTTTCGAAAAGCGATTCTCGCTTTTTTGGGGGCCTTTGCGTTTGGAACATTTGTCATATCGCGCTTCAAACCGCCGCCGCAAGCGCCGGCGTAACGGGGCAGGGGATGTCGAAGAGCAACAACGTCTATAAAGACGCCTACAATCGGGGTTTGCGGCTGCTCGACGAAACGAAAAGCCTGCCGTCCGAGCCCGAGCTTGGCACGCTGCTCGGCGTCAGCCGCACGACGATCCGCACCATCCTTACGCGCATGGAAGAGACGGGGCTGATTGCCTGGAACAAGCGCAGCAAGACGGTTTTGCGCGTGCCGCGGCCGGACGATTTTTTCCCCGAGGAAGAGACCGACACGCTGTCGCAGATCATCGAGCGCTCCTTCATGCGGCGGCTGCTTGCCGGCGGCGCCGAGCCCGGCATGCAGATCAACGAACTCGAGTTGGCGCGCGAGATCGGCGTCGGCACCACCAGCGTGCGCGAGTTCCTGATCCGCTTTTCCCGCTTCGGGCTGATCGAGAAACGCCGCAACAGCCATTGGGTGCTGAAAGGTTTTACCCGCGCTTTCGCGCTGGAATTGACCGAAATCCGCGAGATGTTCGAATTGCGCTCGGCTGCCGCGTTCGCCGCCCTGCCGGACGACAGCCCGGTCTGGGCCGACCTCGACCGGCTGGAAGACGAGCATCGCCGGCTGGCGCGCGAGATCGCCACGCGCTTCAACGAATTCTCGGAGCTCGACGAGCGCTTTCACCGGCTGATCCACCGCGCGTCGCACAATCGCTTCATCGTCGATTTCTACGACGTCATCGCCATGATCTTCCACTACCACTACCAGTGGAATAAGGCGCAGGAGCGCGAGCGCAACGAAGTGGCGGTCGCGGAACACCTGGCCTATAT
>NZ_RZSW01000329.1:0-6934 GCF_003997375.1 Mesorhizobium sp. M5C.F.Ca.IN.020.29.1.1
ACCACCACCGCCTCCACCTTCACCGGCCGAAAACACCGGAACGGCAAATAGCGGCAGGGCGGCAACCGCCAGAACCTGGATCAGCAATCGTCTGCGCATCGAACCCTCCTTGAAGAATGACAATGCAAGACTAACGCCGGGCAAAAGCCGTTTCATCCCGGAAAAAGTCATGGCCATTGAACGCTTTTTGAACGGTCCGCGCCAGTCGGAAAATAGAAGTGCCGAACATGACGTGACGAGCGCTGCAAATTCGCTATCATCCAGCAAACGGCAACGGAGTATGCGGAGAAAGCCAGTGCAGCGGCGCCTTGAAAAGGAATGGGAGCTTTCGATCGGTCCCGACACCGTGCGCCTGTTCATTCTCAAGGCGAAGGCGCTGAGCGCCGCCGTCAACGAAGACTATGCCGATGGCGCCGAGCACGAGGTCGAACTCGACGGCGAGGCGCATGACAATCATCATCATGACGGTCTCGTCGAGGAAAGTTCCGAAAACCTCACCGAAGAAGAATTGCGCGAACTGATCAACGACCTCAATGTCGACGAGGCGGCCGAACTGGTCGCCCTGGCCTGGGTTGGACGCGGCGACTATGACGCTTCGGAATGGGCGGACGCGCTGGCGGCCGCGCGCGAGCGCGCCAACAAGCGCACGGCGAAATATCTGCTCGGCATGCCGCTCTTGGCCGACTGGCTGGAGGAAGGGCTGGAAGCGATCGGTGCGTAACACCGCGGTTACCGTTCGTGATCGGCCAAAACCCTCGTTCAGGCAACTTCCGCATTCGCTCACCGTTAACGGCGAATGGCGGCGCTGACCCCTCCCACATTGATCAGATTGGCCACATTGATCAGATTGGCCGGATTGAACAGATTGGCGCTACCTTTGGCGGCGGCGATGCTGTCCGCAGGATCGGCCCTGGCCCAAGCTCCGGAATTGCCTGAAGCCGTGCCTGTCCCGGAGCTCAATCAGCCGCAACCAGCGCAAGAAGCCGCGCCTGCCGACGTGCCGATCCCCGAACCGCGCCCTGCGGATGGGCCAAAGCCTGATCAACCTGCGACCGACAAAATGGACCAGCAGACGTCGGACCAGCATAAGGAAGCCCGGCCGGAGCCGCCGGCAATCGCTCCAACGCCGAGCGAAAAGCCCGCCGAGGCCGAACCACCGGCCGCCACCACGAAACCACCGGAGAAGCCGGCGCAAGCGCAGGAGAAAGAAATCCCTCCCGACCCGCGCTCGGCCTCTGTGCCGCAGGAAAATATGCCGGACGAGGAACTTGCTTGCCGGAGGCGGCTGAAGTCGATGGGTGTCGACTTCGAGGAACGCAAGGCCGAGCACGATGCGGCGGTCGGCTGCTCTATCCCCTATCCGATCGCGCTGAAGACGCTGGGCAAGTCATTGGATATCCATCCCGAAACCGAGCTGAACTGCCAGATGGCCGAGGCCGCCGCGCGCTTCGCTGCCAATACCATCCAGCCGGCGGCCAAGGCCGAACTCGGCGCCAATCTCAAGTCGGTCGGCCAGGCATCCGCCTATGTCTGCCGGCCGCGCCACGGCGGAGGGAAACTGTCCGAGCACGCTTTCGGCAATGCGCTCGATATCGCGAGCTTCACCTTGTCGAACGGGAGAAGGATCGACGTCGGCCCAGTGCCGCCGGAAAAGGACGCGAAATTCCTGAACGCGGTGCGCAAGGCAGCCTGCGGACCGTTCAAGACCGTGCTCGGCCCGGGCAGCGATACGGATCATTCGCAGCATCTTCATCTCGATCTTGCACCGCGCCGCAACGGCGGCACCTTCTGCCAGTGACGACCGACATGCGCGCCGCAATTTGGCCGCAGCCGTAAACGCGGCCGCTGATTTTTCCTTTACTCTTGGCGGTTAAGCTCTGTCTCATCTGATCATGAGCCCGAAAAGTGGGATCCGGTTTTCGGAGAAAGATCATGATCAAACAACGAGACAGAGCCTGATCGGGACCAGGCTCGGGGACAGGGATCTTGTCGATGGCCGGGATATTTCGCGCCGCGCTTGTCGCCGTGCGGCAAACCAGACGCGCGCGCATGATTCCCGGCGCGCTTGCCATCGCAGCGATCTCGGCATGCACCACCGGCAGCGTACTTTCGCTGGAACCGGCCGTCGATGTCGGAAGCCAGACATCAGCCGTTCCGAACTACGCGGGCATGCAGCGCCTCGTCCCCTCCACCCCATACATGACCGCCGCCTATCCTCGCATGGACGAGCCGATGGCGCCAACCGAACAGATGCCGGCCAGCGAGGTCGACTGCCGCAAGGAATTGAAGCGCCTGGGCGTCGTCTACACCGACCTTGCGCCGATCCGCGAAGGCCAGTGCGGCATCGACTATCCAGTCAAGGTCTCGGCTATCGGCAGCATCGGGATGAAGCCGGCCGCGACACTGACCTGCGACATGGCCGCCACCTTCGCCGGCTGGACCAGGAATGAACTCGTGCCCTCCGCCCGCTGGCGTTATTTCTCCGGCGTCAAGACCATTCGCCAGGGCTCGAGCTATTCCTGCCGCAGGATCGCCGGCGAAGGCGTGCTGTCGGAGCACGGCAAGGGCAACGCCCTCGACGTCATGAGCATCGAGCTCGGCAATGGCAAAGATATCGACGTGCGCAAGCCCGGCCTATTCGCCTTCCGCACGCGCGGCTTCCTCAACACTGTGCGCGCCGACGGTTGTGAGTATTTCACCACTGTGCTCGGCCCCGGCTACAATTACGATCACCGCAACCATTTCCATTTCGACATCAAGAACCGCAAGAACGGCTACCGCGCCTGCCGCTGAGCCCAAGCGATGCCCACTGCCCAAGTTCTGCGCCGCCGCGTAGAATGACGCTACATAAGGTGATGCCGTATCGCCTGGGTGGTATCTCGTGAGCCGACGAAGCCTTCGACGACGCGCAACGATCTGGCTGGTGGCGTTCTGTGCCGGCTATCTCGTGCTCGCCTATTTCGCCGCACCGGAATTCTGGACCCTGCGGGACCGCAACTTCCGAACGCAGCGCTTCGAGATGGTGACGCACACGCCGCAGGGCATTGCGGGCGATCCGATCAATGTCGGCATCGTCGGTACCAAAAAAGAGCTGGTCCACGCCTTCGCCGTCGCCGGATGGGACACGGCCGACGCCCTCACGCTGAAGACCGCGATCGAGATCGGCGAAAGCGTGCTGTTCGATCGGCCCTATCCCGACGCGCCGGTCAGCCGGTTGTTATTTGAAGGCCGTGCACAGGATCTCGCCTTCGAGAAGCCGGTCGGCGACAGTGCCGACCGGCGTCATCACGTCCGCTTCTGGCAGACAGATGCGACCGGAGACGATGGCCGGCCGCTCTGGCTGGGTGCGGCAAGCTTCGATCGCGGCGTCGGCCTCAGCCACGACACCGGCGCGATCACCCACCATATCGGTCCCGACATCGACGCCGAGCGCGACTTCCTGATCCGCGACCTTTCTGCCGCAGGCATGCTAATCTCGACCAGCGAGATATCAGGCATCGGTGCGACAAAGACCGGGCGCAATGGCGGCGGTGATCCCTATTTCACCGACGGCAAGGCGGTAGTGGGCGTGCTGCTGCAGTTGCCGTAGGCGCAAGACGAGCCGCTGGCCTCCGGCTCACGTCGCCCTGATCGAGCATTTTTCGTCGCCACCATGGGATGCCGTGTGA
This sequence comes from Mesorhizobium sp. M5C.F.Ca.IN.020.29.1.1, assembly GCF_003997375.1. Lineage (NCBI taxonomy): Bacteria > Pseudomonadati > Pseudomonadota > Alphaproteobacteria > Hyphomicrobiales > Phyllobacteriaceae > Mesorhizobium > Mesorhizobium sp. M5C.F.Ca.IN.020.29.1.1. Next base: position 3,669 of record NZ_RZSW01000329.1, read on the forward strand.
GATGGTTGCGCCCGCCGCCATGAAAAATGATGTCCATCTATTTTCGAAGACCTCACCGCAATGCTATTGACCCCTCATGCTTTACGCTGAAATCGCTATCGTGGTCGTCCTCATCTGCGTGAACGGCCTTCTGGCAATGTCCGAGCTTGCCATCGTCTCGTCACGGCCTGCCCGCCTCATGGCGATGATCGACCGCAACGTGACGGGTGCCGGACGCGCCTTGGCGCTCGGCTCCAATCCAGGCAAATTCCTGTCGTCCGTGCAGATCGGCATCACCCTGGTCGGTGTTTTGTCAGGCGCCTTTTCCGGCGCCACGCTCGGTGAGCGGCTGTCCGTGTTCCTGGCATCGACGGGCATCCGCGAAAGCCTTGCCGACCCGATCGGCGTCGGCATCGTCGTCGCCCTCATCACCTACTTCTCGCTCATCATCGGCGAACTGGTGCCCAAGCAGATCGCGCTGCGCGATCCCGAACGCGTCGCCGCCAGGGTTGCTCCGGCGATGACCATCCTTGCCACCGTCTCGGCGCCGCTGGTCTTCCTGCTCGACATTTCCGGCCGTGCTATGCTGTGGCTGCTTGGCCAACGCGGTGAAAGCGAGGAGAAGGTCACCGACGAGGAGATCAAGATGCTGGTCGCCGAGGCCGAGCATCACGGCACCATCGAATCCGACGAGCGGCGCATGATCGCCGGCGTCATGCGGCTCGGCGACCGCGCCGTCCGCGCGGTGATGACGCCGCGCACCGAGGTCGACTGGATCAACCTGCAGTCCGATGACGTGGCGACCCGCAAGCTCTTGATGGAGACCCAGCATTCGCGCCTGCCAGCCGGCGATGGCAGTGTCGACGCCATGATCGGCGTCGTCCAGACCCGCGACGTGCTGGCCGCGATGCTTGGCGGTCGCGCACTCGACCCGCGCCGGCACGTGCGCACCGCTCCCATCGTCCACGACCAGGCCGACGCGCTGGATGTCCTTTCGACACTCAAGGAATCCAACGTGCCGATGGCGCTGGTCCATGACGAATACGGCCATTTCGAAGGCATTGTCACCCCGGCGGACATACTGGAAGCCATCACCGGCGTCTTCCGGGCGGACCTCGACGTCGGCGACGAGGAAAACGCCGTCAAGCGCGAGGACGGCTCATGGCTGCTCGCCGGCTACATGCAGGCCGACGAGATGGCGGACGTTCTCGGCATCGACCTGCCCGAGAACCGCGACTACGAGACTGTCGCCGGTTACGTGCTGTCGCACCTGCACCATCTGCCGACGACCGGCGAATGCGTGGATGCGCAGGGCTGGCGCTTCGAGGTCGTCGACCTCGACGGCCGCCGCATCGACAAGCTCATCGCCACGCGCCTGCCCGGCGGCCATCGCGAAATCGTGCGCTAACAATCAACACGATGTCTGCGCCTGTTCGCAAGCAGGAATGAGCCTGTTCCGGTTAGGGTGTCCTAATGGTAGTGCCCGTCTTGCTCCGGCAAGGATATCCCGAAGACCCGCACCAAATCGGCGACCTGTTCCGGCGATAGGTAGCGGGGATTGAGGCCGCGCAACAGCAGATAGAGCTTTGCGGTTTCTTCCAGCTCCTCGGTAGCGAATACGGCGGCCTCGAGCGTTTCGCCCGCGACCACGGGACCGTGGTTTGCCAGCAGCACTGAGGAGTAGCGCCCGGCGAGGCCCTTGATCGCAGCGACAACCGCCGGGTCGCCTGGGCGATGATAGGACACCAGCGCGGTTTGTCCGGCGCGCATCAGGTAGTAGGGCGTCATCGGCGGCAGCACCGCCTTAGGATCGATTTCCGGCAGCATGGAAAGGGCAACTGCGTGTGTCGAGTGCAGGTGCACGATGGCGCGCGCCTCTGCCCTCGTCTGATAGAGCGCAGTATGCAATGGAATTTCCTTGGTCGGCGCATCGCCAGAGGTCAGCCGGCCTTGCGCATCGAGGCGTGAAATTCGGGCAGGATCCAGGAATCCTAGCGAGGCATTGGTGGGTGTGACCAGCCAGCCGCCATCATCGAGCCGCAGGCTGATATTGCCTGACGATCCCGGCGTCAGCCCGCGCTCGAACAATGAACGTCCGAAGCGGCAGATATCGTCCCTCAGCTTGGTTTCAGTCACGTCGTCGCTCCTTCAATCAGCTCGAACCCGATATCGACCACCGCGGATGGCCCATCGGAGCAGACGAGCCGTGCTCCGATCTCACCGACGGTCACTCGCGGCGTCAGGATGGTCGAAAGTGGCTGCGGCGCGCTTCTGGCTACATCGAGACCGTTGTAGCCGAAGATCGCCAGCCGGTCCGGTATCGTGATGCCGTGGGCGAGACAGTGGAAATAGCCGCCGATCGCCATGTCGTCGTTGGAGAAGTAAACCGCATCCAGATCGGGACAACGCTCCAGCAATCGAGCCAGCCCGTCGCGCCCGGCTTCGATCGAAGATGCGGCACGGATGATTTCTTCTCCGATGATGCTCAGCCCAGCTTCGCCCAAGGCCGCGCGAAACGCTGCGAAACGCTTGGCCGCGCGGAGGTCCAGGCTGAGGTCGTGGCCGACGTAGCCGATGCAGCGATAGCCGCGCGACATCAAATGCTGAGCGCTCACCCGGCCTGCCTTGCGGTTGGAAAAGCCCACGACGATGTCGATGCCCTCGCCATCGGTATCGAGCAATTCGGCCACTCTGATGCGGGCGTTCCGCAGCATCGCTCCGGTGCGCTCGGTGTGCTCGAGCCCCGCTACCATCATCCCGGCTGGGCGCCAGCTGAGGAGTGACTCGATGACGTTCTCCTCTCGCTCCGGATCGTAGTCGGTCACCGCGACGACAGGTTGGAAGCCGGCGCCGACCAGTACCGTATTGGCGCCGCGCAGCACATCCGGAAAGACGATGTTGCTTAGCGAGGGAATGACGACACCGACGAGCTTGGACCCCATGGAGGCCAGGGTTCCCGCGATCCGGTTTGGCACATAGCCGAGGCTCCGCGCGGCAGTGAGTACGCTCTCGCGTGTCTTGGTTGAGAAGGAACCATGCCCTCGCAACACGCGCGAGGCGGTGCTTTCGCCGACGCCAGCCGCGCGCGCGACGTCAGTGAGGGTTATCATCGCGCCGGTTTGCGTACCGTCTTCTGCTTCGCTCTGCATTCCGGTTTCTAGGCTCGATGCGTCGGTACGACTCCAATTCCTGACGCTTCTTTTGTCACATTCAGGCGCCGCACTCAACAGAATTTGGCAGCGCTGCCACTTTTGGTTTGGCAGCGCTGCCATTCTCGTGTTATGAGC
>NZ_RZSW01000032.1:0-24446 GCF_003997375.1 Mesorhizobium sp. M5C.F.Ca.IN.020.29.1.1
GGCTTATATAGCCGCCAACGGTCGGGCCGATGATCGGCCTGGTGGCGACGCTGGCGCCGACCATCGGCCCGACCGTTGGCGGCTATATAAGCCATGCCACGTCGTGGCACTGGCTGTTCCTGATCAATGTGGTGCCCGGCATCCTGGTGACCGCCGCGGCGTGGTCGCTGATCGACTTCGACAAGCCCAATCTCAGCCTGTTCCGCAAGTTCGACTGGTGGGGCCTTGCCGGCATGGCGGCTTTCCTCGGCTCGCTGGAATACGTGCTCGAGGAAGGTCCTAACAACGACTGGCTTCAGGACCAGGCCGTGTTCATCTGCGCCATCCTGATGACAGCCGGCGCCGTGCTGTTCTTCTGGCGCGCCTTCACCGCCGAGGAGCCGATCGTCGACCTGAAGGCCTTCACCAACGTCAACTTCGCTTTCGGCTCGCTGTTCTCCTTCGTCATCGGCATCGGTCTCTACGGCCTGACCTATCTCTATCCGGTATATCTCGGGCGTATCCGCGGCTACGATTCCCTGATGATCGGCGAGGCGCTGTTCGTCAGCGGCCTGGCGATGTTCGTCACCGCGCCCATTTCCGGCATCCTGTCGCGCAAGATGGATCCGCGGCTGATGATGATGATCGGCTTCTTCGGCTTCGCCGCAGGCACCTGGCGCATGACCTATCTGACCGCCGACTGGGATTTCTGGGAGCTTTTGGTGCCGCAGATCCTGCGCGGCGCCTCGATGATGCTGTGCATGGTGCCGATCAACAACATTGCGCTGGGAACACTGCCGCCTGACCGGCTTAAGAATGCATCCGGCCTGTTCAATCTCACCCGCAATCTCGGTGGCGCCGTCGGCCTTGCCGTCATCAACACCGTGCTGATCGACCGCAACGCATTCCACTACGCAAGGCTGGCCGAGCATGTGCAATGGGGCAGTGCCGAGGCGCAAACCAAGCTGCAGAACATGACGCTCGACTTCCAGCAGAATGCCGGCCTGGACGCGTCCAAGGCGGCGATCTCCAAACTGTCTGCTATGGTCCAGCAGCAGGCTTCGCTGCTGTCCTTCATGGACGTGTTCTATCTCTTGACGGCGCTGTTCGCCACGCTGGCGATCTTCACCATGGTCATCCGCAAGCCGGCAGAGCAGGCTGGCGGAGGTGGCGGACATTGATCGTGCAACTTTGCGCGTCCAAAAAGACGCGCGGCGCTCTAATGCATGTCGCGCAAAAGTGCGCAGCGGTTTTGCGATAACGACATGCATAAGACAACAACCTAAAGCGCGTCGCGTGAGGCCGGTCAAACGCGAGCGCTTTATGTCAGGCGGTGGCCGGCTTGAAGGTCAAGGCGACGCCGTTGATGCAATGACGCAGGCCGGTCGGCGGCGGGCCATCGTCGAAGACATGGCCGAGATGACCACCGCAACGGCGGCAATGGACCTCGGTTCGGGTCATGCCGAGAGACCTGTCCACGGTCTTGCCGACGGCGTTGGGAAGCTCCTGCCAGAAGCTCGGCCAGCCGGTGCCGGAATCGAACTTCGTCTCAGAGGAATAGAGCGGCAGGTCGCAGCCGGCACAGGCGAAGATGCCTTTGCGGTGCTCGTTGAGCAGCGGACTGGTGCCGGGATATTCGGTGCCTTCCTTGCGCAGCACATTGAAGGCCGCATCGGACAGGATGGCGCGCCACTCGGCCTCGGTCTTGGTGACCTCGAAGGTTTCGGCGGCGTGCGCATCCTGCGGCCGGCCCATGTGCAGCGTTGCTGCCGTGCCTGCCAACAATGCCACAGCGGCGGCACCGCTCCAAAGAAAGTCGCGCCGGATCATCACCATTCCTCCTCTGTCCATTTGCCAAATTCGACCGTCACATGGAAATCAAAAGCTAGTGACGGCTAGCTCCTGACACCCGGCATTCCGCACCTGGCCCACGCCTACAGCGGACGGCGCGGATTGTACGCTTGTCGATTGCGCGGGTCACGCAAGCGGAACCCGCGCAGTCGGCATGGAACCTCAGCCATATCTTCGTTGGCGACGACCGCTTTGTTACATCTTCGGCAGGAGAACCTTGTCGATGACGTGGATAACGCCGTTCGACTGCTCGACATCGGCGACCGTCACATTGGCGACATTGCCGTTCTCGTCCGTCGCGGTGACCTTGCCGTCGTCGGCCTTGAGCGTCAGTTCGCAGCCGCCAACCGTCTTGACCTTATGCGCGCCACCATCGTCCATGGCCATCTTGGCGACGTCGGCGGCCATCGCCTTGGCACCGATGACATGGCAGGTCAGGATCTTGACCAGCTTGTCCTTGTTTTCGGGCTTGAGCAGCGTGTCGACGGTGCCGGCCGGAAGGGCGGCAAAGGCCTCGTTGGTCGGCGCGAACACAGTGAAGGGACCGGCACTCTGCAGCGTGTCGACGAGACCACCGGCCTTGACGGCTGCAACCAGCGTCGTGTGATCCGTCGAGTTGACGGCGTTCTCGACGATGTTCTTGGTGGCATACATGGCGGCGCCGCCGACCATCGGATTCTGGGCATAGGCGGCAGTGGCGAGCGCGGAAACGGCGACCGTGCCGGTAAGCAAAAGGGTGGCGAATTTACGCATGACTCAATCTCCTCGGGTTTGTCGTTCCCCTCTTTGGGGCGCAAGCAGATACGGAAGATGAGTGTTTGAGTTTCGACGTTCGGGAAAAAATTTAATTTTTCGCAATTCGAGCGGGGGGTTTTCAAAGGGTTAGCCGTTCAAAGATGTATTCTTACGGCCAACACCATCACAGGCGATAAATTTGACATCTTCTGGAAAGCAGATAGGTGGCGATCAGATGCTCTTCAAATCGCCCGCAGCGACCACAGGGCCGGTCGGCTGACCTGTCGGCGAACCGCCGGCCGGTTCGAGGCTGACCGCAAGCACGGCGCCCTGTGCAAGCTTTTCCTGCACGGCCGGCGCAATGGTCATATGGGCGATCTGACCGGCCGGGATGATGCCCATCGAGACCGGAGCATTCTTGCCCTCGATCATCCACAGTTCGAAATCCTTGCCGGCGGCACGCTCACCGGAGACATGCGACAGGCCGATCTTGCGATGGGCAGCGTCATAGACGGCAAGATATCTGACGTCGCTGCCGTCAGCGGTCAGTGATGCGACAAGCTGCGGCGGTTCGAGCGGCGGGTTGAGATAAGGCACGGCGATGGTGATCGCCAGCGCTGCGACAGAAGCGGCAGCAAGACCGCGCCAGAAGGCAAGGCTCGACCAGAGGCCGGAGCGAGGTTCTGCCACGAACAGCCGGCGATCCAATGCCTCCTTGACCCTGATCGGCGGCTCTGTCTCCGGATAGGCGGCGGCCATCGGCGAAAGACGCGCCTCCCAGGCATCGACAAGGCGCGCGAAAGTGGCGTCCGCGTCGATACGGCGTGACGCGATTTCGCGTTCGTCCGCGTCCAGCACACCAAGAACGTATTCGGCGGCGAACAGGTCGTCGCCCCCAGGTTCCGGTCCGTCATCCTGTGCCAGCGTCATCTTTCCAGACACTCTCTGAGCTTCAACAGGCTGCGCCGCAGCCAGGTCCGCATCGTGTTCAGCGGCACGCCATGGCGTACGGCCAGTTCGGCATAGCTTTCGCCCTGGAGATAGGCGCCCCGGACGGCCGCCGCCCGGTCCTTTTCCAATTCATCGAGACAACGATAGATGCGCTCCGATTCACCGCCCGCAACAACCGCAGCCTCCGGTCCCGGTGCCGGATCGGCCACCTCGAGCGCAGCATCGATATAGGTGGCAGGCTCTCGCCGCGCCCTTATCCGATCGATCGCATGATTGCGCGCAATGGCCACCAGCCAGGAAATCGGGCTTAGCTCCGAGACGGCGAAACGGTCCGCCTTCGTCCATATCTTGACGAAGACCTCCTGCAGCGCCTCTTCTGCCTCTCCCCGGTCCTTCAATACACGAAGGCAGACGCCGAAAAGTTTCGCGCTGGTCTGCCGGTAGAGCAGATCGAACGCAGCCCGGTCCTTCATCGAAGTCCGGACCATCAGGTTGCTGATGTCCTGCGGCGTCATCGGCTGCCAAATTAGGCAATTGCAATGTATTTGCAACGGCCGAAGCGTTCTTGTGCACCGGGAGCGTCGTCGACTTCGATTGCCAAGAAAATCAGCAACCGCTAGCCTTCTCATAGCGGGGAGAGCGGCAATGTCGGTTGAACGGGTCTTGTGGGAGCACGACGCAACCGGGCTTGCCAGCTTGGTGCGCAAGGGCGAGATCGCGCCGCAGGAGCTCGTCGATGCGGCGATTGCGCGAGCCGAGGCCACCCGCCCGGACATCAACGCCATCGCCGAGCCGCTTTACGAGGCGGCGCGGACGCGGGCGAAAACCATCGACCGCAAGCTGCCGCTGGCCGGTGTGCCCTTTGCACTGAAGGATCTCGGCATCGCCATGAAAGGCGTGCCTACGCATGGCGGCAGCCGCATTCCGGCTTTCGTTGCCGATTTCGATTCGGTGATGACCGAACGCCATCTGGCCGCCGGCCTTGTCCCGATCGCCACCAGCACCTCGCCCGAACATGGGCTGAGGCTGATGACCGAATCCGCCGCTTTCGGCATCACCCGCAATCCGTGGAATACGGCGCATACCAGCGGCGGCTCGTCTGGAGGTGCGGCGGCGCTGGTCGCGGCCGGTGTCGTGCCGGTGGCACACGCTTCGGATGGCGGCGGCTCGATCCGCGTTCCCGCCGCCTGCACCGGGCTGGTCGGACTGAAAACCTCGCGCGGCCGCGTGCCGCTGTCGCCGCTCGTCACCGAAAGCTGGTACGGTCTGGTCGTCGACCACGCCGTTGCCCGCTCGGTCCGGGATTCGGCCTTGCTGCTCGACCTAACCCATGGACCCGATCCGCTGTCACCGTATGCGGCGCCGCCGCCGAGAGGAACTTTTGCCGCCGCAGCAGTGCGTGACCCCGGCAAGCTGAAACTGGCCGTCTACCGGAAATCGCCGCTCGGCCTGACGATATCGGCCGAGACGCTGACGGCGATGGACACCGCTGTGGCATTGGCGCGCGAAGGTGGCCACGCGATCGAGGAGATCGATCTCCCCTATATCGGTCGCGACTTCATCGCCGATTTCGCCAGGACGGTGGCTGCGGCAGTCGCCGGCGCAATGCGCATTGAGGTCTTGCGTGTCGGCCGCTCCGTTTCGGGCGACGTCGAGCGCGCCACCCGTCTGATGAGCCGCTTCGGCGAGATCGTCTCGGCCGGCGAGATCTATGCCGGCCTGCAGCGGCTGCATGCCACGTCGCGCCGCCTGATCACCGAGACCGCGCCGTACGATGCCGTGCTGATGCCGGTTATCGCCCATCCGCCGCTCGCCTGCGGGGCCATGGACCCGAAGGGCGCCGACGCGTTCATAGAGACGTCCTCGACAGGCTGCGCCTCGCCCGTCTGCTGAAATTCAAGCCGCTGTTCGGCCAGTTGATGGACAAAAGCCTGTGGTTCACGCACTGGCCGGCGATCCAGAACGTCAGCGGCCAGCCGTCGATCGCGCTGCCTGTTCACGTCACCGATGCCGGCCTGCCGCTTGGCATCCAGGCCGCCGGCCGACCCGGCGATGAGGAGACCTTGTTGTCCTTCGCCGCGCAAATGGAGAAGATTTCGGGATGGCAGACGCGGCGGGCGCCGCTGCGGATGCCGGCATAAAGCGGGCCGATTCCACCTGATGTGACAGCAAAGCCGTTTGCCCCCTGCTCCAATTCCCGCTAAGACGCCGCCGTTCATGCCAAGCCGGGAACCATGCCGATGACGGACGTCGCCGCCACCGCCGAAATGCAGGCCGCGCTGCTTTCGAGGGCACTGCCCTACATGCAGCGCTACGAAAACAAGACGGTCGTGGTGAAATATGGCGGCCACGCCATGGGCGATATTGCGCTCGGCAAGGCCTTCGCCCGCGACATCGCGCTGCTGAAACAATCGGGCGTCAATCCGATCGTCGTCCATGGCGGCGGGCCGCAGATCGGCGCCCTGCTAAGCAAGATGGGCATCGAATCGAAGTTTGAGGGCGGCCTGCGCGTCACCGACCAGAAGACGGTCGAGATCGTCGAGATGGTGCTGGCCGGCTCGATCAACAAGGAAATCGTGGCGCTGATCAATGCCGAGGGCGAATGGGCCATCGGCCTGTGCGGCAAGGACGGCAACATGGTTTTCGCCGAAAAGGCACGCAAGACCTTGATCGACCCGGACTCCAATATCGAGCGCGTGCTCGATCTCGGCTTTGTCGGCGAACCGGTCGAGGTCGACCGCACGTTGCTCGACCTTCTGGCGCGCTCCGAAATGATCCCGGTGCTGGCGCCTGTGGCGCCCGGCCGCGACGGCCATACCTACAACATCAATGCCGACACCTTTGCCGGCGCCATCGCCGGCGCCTGCCAGGCGACACGCCTTCTGTTCCTCACCGACGTGCCCGGCGTGCTCGACAAGAACAAGAAGCTGATCGATGAGCTGACCGTGGCCGAGGCCAAGGCCTTGATCAGGGACGGCACGGTGTCGGGCGGCATGATCCCCAAGGTCGAGACCTGCATCGAGGCGATCGAGCGCGGCGTCGAAGGCGTCGTCATCCTCAACGGCAAGACGCCGCATTCTGTACTGCTCGAACTGTTTACCGAACACGGCGCCGGCACGCTGATCGTGCCGTGAGCGCAGGCTGACAGCTTGTCGGCCAGAAATCCAGGGCGGCGCAGGCGCCTGGGCGAACTCACCGCCTGAGGTGCCCAAGCGGCACGTGGCCCGGCCCCTTGATGTTCTGCAGCACGAGCTGCGTGTGGACATCGCGCACGCCGTCGAGCCGCATCAGCCGGTGCATGACGAAGGCGTTGAGCTCGTCGACCGACGGCACCATCACATGCAGCAGGAAATCGTAATCGCCGGTCATCGTCCAGCACGACGACACCTCGTCCATGCGCTGCACGGCGGCGATGAAGGTTTCGGGCGAACCATCGCTGTGGGTTACAAGGCGCACCTGAATGAACACTTCGACCATCAGGCCGATGGCGCGGCGGCTGAGCACAGCGGCAAAGCCCTTGATGATGCCGGCGCTCTGAAGAGCCTCGAAGCGGCGCGCGCATGGCGTCGTCGAAAGGCCGATCTCCTGGGCCAGTTCGGACACAGGCTTGCGTCCGTCACGTTGCAAGATATCGAGCATCTTGATCTCAAAATCGTCAAACTGAGGCACTTTCACTCTCCTACAGCTTTGCTGTGGTGGCTTTTACCTCAAATCGCGTGTTCGAGCCATCATCAAAGCGGATTTGCCTCACCGGACCCGGCTAAACTTTTATGATTAGTCGTGATTTCCAGGGAGAACAGCCATGACGATGAGCGTTGCCGATTATGCGCGCGAATGCGCGGCGCAAGGCCTTCGCGGCGACTATTCGGTCTGCCGTGCCGACTTCACCGTGGAGCAGAGCTACAACTACACCGCCGACGAGCAGGCGGTGTGGCGTACACTGTGCGACCGCCAGACGAAGCTTACGCAAAAGCTGGCACACCAGTCCTATCTCGACGGCGTCGCCACGCTGGGCCTGCTCGACAGGATTCCGGATTTCGGTGTCGTCAGCGAAAAGCTGCGCAAGCTTACAGGTTGGGAAATCGTCGCCGTGCCGGGCCTCATTCCCGCACCAGCCTTCTTTGTCCACCTCGCCAACAGGCGCTTCCCGGTGACCAACTGGCTGCGGACGAAACAAGAGCTCGACTACATCGTCGAGCCGGACATGTTCCACGACTTCTTCGGCCATGTGCCGGCGCTGACGCAGCCGGTCTTTGCCGATTTCATGCAGATGTATGGCGAGAAGGCCGAGCATCTGATCGCGCTCGGCGGCGACGAGATGATCAGCCGCCTCTACTGGTACACTGTCGAATACGGGCTGATCCAGGAAGCCGGCCAACCGCTGAAGGCTTTCGGCGCCGGGCTGATGTCGTCCTTTGCGGAACTTCAATTCGCGATTGAAAGCAAGGACGCGCACCAAGTCCCCTTCGATCTGGAAACGGTGATGCGCACCAGCTACGAGATCGACAAGTTCCAGCGCGCCTATTTCGTGCTGTCGTCCTTCGACGTTTTGCGCAATGCCTTCCAGAACGTCGCCGACATGGCAGCGATCATCGGACGCCACAAGGGCAAGCCGGCGCTCGACCCGGCGAAACTTTAGACGCTGGCAGGCTCGGACGCTCGCAGCCGATCGGCGCGGGCGTTATTGGTGGCGCACTGTCATGACGATCCCTCGGCCGGCCCGGCTGGGCCGGCCTTCTACACGCCGATGAGCTTGCCGAGGTGGTCGCCCAGCCGGCAGGCCAATGCGACGATTGTCGTCGTCGGGTTGCATTCGCCGGACGTGCAGAACACGGAGGAACCGCCAACATAGAGATTGTCCATGCCGTGCACCTTCGAGTTGGCGTCCACCACGCTCTTGGTCACATCCGTGCCCATACGCGTGCCGCCCATATGGTGGTGACCGGCCAGTTCCTCATTAGTCGGATAGTCCCCGCCACTGGCGAGCCAGTCGGCGATGCGCACCCGGCCGAGATCCTTCCGGACGAGCGTCTTGCCGAACAGCCTCAAGCCCTCGAGGAGCGTGCGGCGCTCCAGCTCCGACTTTTTCCAGTGCAGTTCGATGCGCGGTACGCCGGCATGGTCGACATCGGTTTTCGACAACCGGATCTGGTTCGAGGCCAGCGGCGCCTGTTCCCAGGCGACATAGAGCTGGGCGGCGCAGCGCAAGTTCTGGCTGAGCTGATAGGATACCCATTCCGCCATCTCGGGCACCGTGCAGGCGAGGTCGGCGATGACGCTTTTGATGCCGGGGTACGGCGTCTCGATCAGCCTGATGCCGAAATTCATGATCTCGAGGCGCTCCATGGCCGCCAGCGTCGGCGAGAAGAAAGCCTCGTTGGTGGCGTCGACCTCGAACTCGCTATAGTCGGCGAGGATGGCATTGCCGCCCTCGAAGGTCGGATGCTCCATCCAATAGCGGCCGAGCGCTGTCGCCTTCGGCACCACGCCGCCGTTCGAGCGCTGGTTCGACCACAGAAGCAGCCGCGAGTTTTCCAAGCCGCCGGTGCATACGATGAAATAGTCGGCGGTGAAAGAGCCGGCATTCTGGCCGTTCGACCACAGTTTGGCGCCGGTCACCCTCTTGCCGTCGCCGCTAAGCTCGGTGGCATAGGTGCTGAGCACCACGGCCACGTTCCTGCTCCTGTCGAGTTCGTCGGCGAATTTTTCACCGAAGCGTACGGCCGGGCTCTTGATCAGCTGCACCCAGCGAATATCGTCCGAGATCGGCACATCCGGCCGGAAGTCGGGAAGTTCCAGCATGTCCTGGACTTCGGGCAGATAGGGCTCGATTTCGGCACGGCTGATCGGCCAGCCGGTATCCGGCGCCCAGGCCTTGGGCTCGAAGTCCTGGCTGTCGAGCACCCGGCACCAGCCAGCCCAGTGATTGGAACTGCCGCCCATGAAGCGCAACCGGGTGATGTCGAGATCGAAATAGGGGTCGCCGACCGTGACGCCGCGGTAGAAATCCTGCGAATCGTCGCTGAACTCGCGGGAGCCTGCCTCCAGCACCACAACCGGAATACCGGCCGCGCCAAGCTTCCTGGCAATCGTGGTGCCGGCTGGCCCGGAGCCGAGTATGCAGACCTTGGCGACGAAGTTCGCAGCGCGAAATGCCTCATAGCTGTCGAAGATCAAGTGAGGTCGCTCCTTTTGAGGATCCAACCATTGACCTCGACGATCGCGTCCGGATCGGTATCGGGCAGCTTGCGGAACAGCGACAGGGCCGGCAATGCGATCAGCGCCTGCACGATCGTGCGGCGCGATATTTTCTTGGTGAAGAAACTCATGGTACGTCTCTCGATGGCTTCGATCCACGCATGGCGTTCCCTGAACATACTCGCCAGGAGAAGCCAATTCCGTGCCAAACCTAGCGCCACACTTTGCTTAAGCCGTGTAAGCGGTCTGGCTGAGTCCAAACAGCGTTAGGATTTCCTTAATGAGCGAGACCGCTCAGGCCGCTTCGGAAATGTCCCTGTCCAGGATGGTCAGATTACGGCCGCGATGCTTGGCCTGGTAAAGGCGATGGTCGGCGGCACGCATCAGATCTGATACGCCGGCATCCGCACCGCAGGTGACACCGCCGATGCTGACGGTGAGGGGTATGACCCGCTCATCGACGGGACGGAAGCGGATCAGTTCGACTTCACGGCGAATGCGTTCGGCGACGCGTTTGGCTTCCTGTTCGGTGGCGCCGACCAGAAACGCACCGAATTCCTCGCCGCCGATGCGGCCGATCACGTCGCCGCTGCGCACGCCGCGCTCGATCGCGCTTGCAATAAGGAGCAACGCCTCGTCGCCGGTCAGGTGGCCGTAGCTGTCGTTGATGATCTTGAAGTGGTCGGCATCGATGATCAGCAAAGCACCGCGATCGGATTTACGCCGGGAGGCGTCGAGCGCGGCAAAGAAGTTTTCGCGGTTGAGCATGCCGGTCATGTCGTCGCGGCTCGCTTTTTCCGACAGGCGCCGATGCGCTGCGGCGAGCTGGGCATGAGCGCGGGCGAGGTCGCGATGGGCGCTTTTCAACCTCTCGCCCTGCCAGAACGTGTAGGCGCCGGCGATCCAGGCGAGCGCCAGCGGGCAGACCGTGGATGTCAGCCAGATCGTGCGGTTGATCGGAAAGCCCATTGCCGGGACGACAATGAGCGTCAACAAAAGCGAGACCGCGAGGGAGGCGAAAGCGACGGCGGCAGACTTCAGAAATATGCGGCTCATCGCTGGCTCCCCCCTGAACCGTCTCTGTGCCAGCAAGCCCTGAATGCCACCTTTCGGCGATGCCTAAATTTTGAATCATCGCGCCATTTCCGCTACTCGCAACGCGCATAAGTTGTGGATAAAGCCTCTGCCAAAAGTATGGTTTCGTGCCATAAGGATTGCATGACCATGCTCCCGCATCCGGCCCGCTTTGCCCATGTCACCGACTGGGTGTTCGACCTCGACAACACGCTCTATCCGCACCATTCGAACCTGTTCTCGCAGATCGACGTAAAGATGACTGCCTATGTCGGAGAACTGCTGACGCTGCCACGCGACGATGCCCGCAAGCTGCAGAAGGAACTCTACCGGGAATACGGCACGACGCTGAACGGTCTGATGGCGCGCCACGGCATCGATCCCGACGACTTTCTCGAGAAGGTTCATGACATCGACTATTCCTGGCTGGTTCCCGATCCCGTTCTAGGCACTGCCATCCGCCAGCTTCCCGGCCGCAAGTTCATCTTCACCAATGGCGACCGCAGGCATGCCGAACGCACCGCGCGCCAACTCGGCATCCTCGACCATTTCGACGACATCTTCGATATCGTCGCTGCCGGGCTGAACCCCAAGCCGGCGCGCCAAACCTACGAGAAATTTGCGGAACTTCACGCCGTCACCGGCCACAATGCGGTGATGTTCGAGGATCTGGCCCGCAACCTGTCCGTGCCGAAATCGCTGGGCATGACCACGGTGCTGGTCGTGCCGCGCAACTTCGAGCCGACCTTCTCGGAGATATGGGAACGTGACCCGGCCAATGAAGATGATGTGGATTTCGTCACCGACGATCTTGCCGAATTCCTCACCGCGATCGTCGACGTCACTGCTTGAGGCAGTTGCTTCGTGCAAAGCCGGATCGATACCGCAGCCCCGCGGCCTAAAGCTTGTAGAAACGGCTGATGATCCCCCAGGCCTCGTCGGCGGTGTCGACGAAATCGATGATGTCCTGGTCGCCGGGGGTGATTGTGCCTTGCTCGGCGAGGAAATCGAGGTCGATCGCCCTTTTCCAGAACGCCTTGCCAAACAGGATCACCGGCACGCGCTCCATGCGGCCGGTCTGGATCAGGGTCAGCGTCTCGAAGAATTCGTCCATCGTGCCGAAGCCGCCCGGAAACACCGCGACAGCCTTGGCGCGCATGACGAAATGCATCTTGCGGACAGCGAAATAGTGGAAGTTGAAACAGAGCTCCGGCGTCACATAAGCATTCGGCGCCTGCTCGTGCGGCAACACGATGTTGAGGCCGATCGACGGTGCGCCAACATCGTCGGCGCCGCGGTTGCCGGCTTCCATGACGCCGGGTCCGCCGCCTGTCACCACGACGAATTCGCGGTAATAAGAGGTGGCCGACTGCTGCGAGCAGAGGCGGGCGAATTTTCGCGCTTCCTCGTAATATTTACTGTTTTTCTCGAGGTTCTTCTTCTGCGTCTCGTTTTTGGCCGCCCAGGCTTCGCCGTCCGGCTCGGGGATGCGCGCCCCACCGAACAGGATGACGGTCGAGCGGATGCCGCGTTCGGCCAGGATCATCTCCGGCTTCAACAGTTCGAGCTGCAGCCTGACCGCGCGCAATTCGCGCCGCGTCATGAAGTCGGGATCGTTCCAGGCCAGCCGGTAGGTCTCGGCACGCGTCTGCGGCGTGTCCGGCACGCTTTTCGACCGCTCCAGATCCTCGTCCGAATGCGGCAGCGGCGTCCACCCCGCCTTTTCCATAGGAGTCATATTACCTGCCCGTCCAATTATTCACTTGCGCCGTCCCGTGACGCAGCCGCGATTGACCCTCACCAAGCCTTCACATAGGGTCCGGCGACTTTCAAAACAGGTTAAGGTGCGGCCCCTTAACAGCTTGGTAATGGAGCGAATTCATGTCGAAGCCCGATCTGGCGAGCCTCGAAAAGACTATCGAAACCGCCTTCGAGGAACGCGAGACGATTTCGACGGCAACCCGCGGCGCGACGCGCGACGCCATCCAGTCAGCGCTGGACCTGCTCGACCGGGGTATCGCCCGCGTTGCCGAGCGCCAGGCCGACGGCAAGTGGCATGTCAACCAGTGGCTGAAGAAAGCGGTGCTGCTGTCGTTCCGGCTCAACCCGATGGAGATCATCAAGGGTGGTCCGGGCCAGGCCGTGTGGTGGGACAAGGTGCCGTCGAAATTCGACGGCTGGAGTGCCATCGATTTCGAGAAGGCAGGTTTCCGCGCCGTGCCGTCGTCGATCGTGCGGCGCTCCGCCTATGTCGCGCCAGGTGCCGTGCTGATGCCGTCCTTCGTCAATGTCGGCGCCTATGTCGACAGCGGCACAATGGTCGACACATGGGCCTCGGTCGGCTCCTGCGCCCAGATCGGCAAGAATGTGCATCTGTCGGGCGGGGTTGGCATCGGCGGCGTGCTGGAGCCGATGCAGGCCGGCCCCACCATCATCGAGGACAATTGCTTCATCGGCGCACGCTCCGAGGTGGTCGAAGGCTGCATTGTGCGCGAGGGCTCGGTGCTCGGCATGGGCGTCTTCATCGGCCAGTCGACCAAGATCGTCGACCGCGCCACCGGTGAGGTCTTCTACGGCGAAGTGCCGGCCAATTCCGTCGTCGTCGCCGGCTCGATGCCCGGCAAGCCGTTGCCCAAGGGCGAGCCCGGTCCGAGTCTTTACTGCGCCGTCATCGTCAAGCGGGTCGATGCCAGGACCCGTTCCAAAACCTCGATCAATGAACTGCTTCGCGATTGATCCTTCGCAAAAAACGGACGCACCCGCTTGCTCGACAGACCTCGATTTCTATGGCTTTTCTTCAGCCTTTCCGGGCGAGTGAACCCAAGTGCCTATGTCTTGGCGGGTCTTTTACCGCTCCTGGTTCAGCTTTTTCTGCTCTACCAGTTCTCGCGAACGCCGCTAGGCACCGCCGCAAGTCAGTACTGGGCGCTCGCCTGGTGGATCGCTGTGGTTGTCTCGACATGGTCGACCTTTGCGCTAACGGCGAAGCGGTTCCACGATTTCGGCAAGCCTACCTACTACGCATTGATCTCTCTCATCGTCGGCGCCATTCTCCTGATCATTTTGGCCTTTTTCAAAAGTGATCCCGGACCCAACCGCTACGGCAAACGCACCAATGCGCCGGCCGAATCCTGAGCGCCGATCGGGTATCTATCCATGCGCTACCGTACGCTTGATTCGAAACTGATCATCGAAACCGCCGAACGACTGCAAAAACGCGTCGCCGAGCGGTTTCCCCATGCAGGCTTGCGTGGCGTCGCCATAGAACTTGTGTCGCTGTCGCGTGATCTGGCCAAGGCGGCGAAGGCGCTGGAGGCGCCGATCTGGTGGCTGCGCGGCGTCGTCATCGCCGCCATTGCCGCCGGCGCGCTGATGTTCCTGTTCGTCGGCACCATCCTGCCGCTCGGCCGTATCTCGGGAACCGACGATGCCGTCCAGTCGGTGCAAGGCATCGAATCGTTGATCAACATGATCATCCTCGCGGTGCTCGGCTTCCTGGCCTTGATCCGAACCGAGGAGCGCATCAAGCGCAAGCAGGTGTTTCGCAAGCTTCATGGCTTGCGATCGCTGATCCACGTCATCGACATGCATCAGCTGACCAAGGACCCGGCAGCGCTTTCAACCGAATTCAAGCCGACATCGCATTCACCGGCACGCATAACCGACCGTGCCGATCTCGCCCGCTATCTCGACTATTGCTCCGAAATGCTGTCGATCACCGGCAAGGTCGCCGCGCTGTTCGCCCAGTCGGTGAACGACAATGTGGTCGTCGATGGCGTCAACGACATCGAGTCCCTGAGCTCCAACCTGTCGCGGAAGATCTGGCAAAAGATCACGCTGATCGACGGTCCCCTGCGGTCGGCTCGTCCAGGTACCTAAGCTAATCTTAATCACCTTGGTCCAGCATGCGCCGTGGAGACTGTGTCGACCGGCACGGAGCACTCGACTGGCATACGACGAACCCCTGGCCAACCCGAAAACGCGCGGAAAGCGAAGCGCCGGCGCGCGGCTGTTCGCCTGGTTCTCTTCACCGATCAGAGCGGAACCGGAAGCCGTCCGCGCGCGGCTTCTCGATACCACTTTCGACCGCAAATTCGCTGTCCTGTTCGGCAGCATCAGCGTCCTGGTGCTGGCAGTCAGCGCCGCGGTCGTCACCGGCGACCGGTGGCCTTACGCCTGGATCGCGGCCGACCTCATCCTGTTTGCCGTCCGCTTCCTGCTGATGCGGGAATGTGAGCGGGCCCGCAAGCGCGGGGGAACGGGGCCGCTGGCAGGCCTCATGGCCGCCGGGGGGCCATGGTCGGTGATTTTCGGCCTCGGCTGTTTTGGCTGCGTCGTCAGCGGGCATATGGCGCTCGCCGTGCTGGCTGCCCTGAATGTCGCAGGCGTCGTCGGCGTGGTGTCGTCCCGCAACGCAGCGACCCCGCGCTACGCCATATTCGTCATGCTGGCCGTAAGCCTGCCTTTCCTGGTTGGCGCGCTGTTTTCTCCGGCGCCCGGAATGTCTATCGTCGGATTTCAAGTGCCGTTCTATGTAGCCGGCGTCATCATCGTGCTGCTTCAAAATCATGCGATCAACGTCCGCATGATCCGCGCCGAACTGGACAATCGCGATCTGGCGATCAAGGACGCGCTGACCGGCCTGCCAAACCGCATTTTCCTTCAGGAGAAACTGCGCGGTATGTGCAGCGAGCTTGCGGCGCCGGCAGCAAATGGCGGCAGGCCGTTTGCCGTTCTCAGCATGGACCTCGACGGCTTCAAACACGTCAACGACCGCTTCGGCCACGCGGTCGGCGACATGCTGCTGCGCAAGGTGGCCGAACGATTGAAACGCGCTTTCCGACCGGGGGATGTGGTCTTTCGCATCGGCGGTGACGAATTCGTAATCCTGCTGCCCGGCACGTCCGAGATCGAAGCCACCTACCTGGCAAAGCGGGCCATTGAGAAGATTTCGGTACCTTTCGACCTTGGCCTGGGCACCGCAATACCCATCGGGTTGAGCATTGGAAGCGCCTTCGCGCCTGCCGACGGCGGCGAGCCTGAAATTCTTCTCACCTGTTCCGATCACGCGCTCTATGAAGCCAAGCGCACCGGCAAGGGCCGTTACTGGGCACATGTGCGGGCCGCGAACTGACGATCACAGCGATCATTGGGGCTTTTGTCGCCTCCGTCCATCCAAAATCCCGCCTAAAGCGCCGCATATGACGCGATTCATGCGACGCGCTTTAAGTCTTTGTTTCTTATGCATGTCGTTGTCCCAAAACCGCTGCGCACCCAGGGGTCAAGCCCGAGGGCATGCTTTTGGGCGACACTAGGCTTGCGGCTATACGGCATGAAACCATGATCTTGGCGGGATGGCTGGCCCTTATGTCTGGCCGTGACAGGCCTTGCGCTTTCGACTATCGCTTTTGCCCATGACGTTGCCGACCGATCCCGCTTCAAATCTCGCCGCCCTCATCCGCTGCCCCTCGGTGACGCCCATTGAGGGTGGGGCACTGAGCACGCTGGAAAAAATGCTGAAACCACTCGGCTTTTCCGTCGAGCGCCCGGTGTTTTCGGACGACGGCACGCCCGATATCGAAAATCTCTATGCGCGGCGCTCCGGCAACGGTCCGCACCTGATGTTCGCCGGGCATACCGACGTGGTGCCGGTCGGCGACGAGGCCTCATGGACGCATCCGCCTTTCGCCGCACAGATCGCCAAAGGCGAGATGTTCGGCCGCGGTGCTGTCGACATGAAGGGCGGCATAGCCTGTTTCATCGCCGCGGTGGCGCGCCATCTCGGTTCGAAAGGCGGCCTGAAAGGCTCGGTCTCGCTGCTGATCACCGGCGACGAAGAAGGGCCGGCCATCAACGGCACGACAAAGCTGCTCGAATGGGCGGCGGCCAAGGGCGAGAAATGGGATGCGTCTATCGTCGGCGAGCCGACCAATCCCGACGCGTTGGGCGACATGATCAAGATCGGCCGGCGCGGCTCCTTGTCCGGCAGCATCACCGTGAACGGCCGCCAGGGCCACGCCGCCTACCCGCAGCTTGCCGACAATCCGGTGCGCGGGCTGATGACGCTGGTCGAAGCCTTGCTGCACCCCGTCTTCGACAACGGCACCAAGGACTTCCAGCCGACCAATCTGGAGGTGACCTCGATCGATGTCGGCAATCCGGCCACCAATGTCATTCCGGCAAAGGCGACGGCCACCTTCAACATCCGCTTCAACGACACATGGACCGCCGAGACCATCCAGGCGGAAATCCACAATCGCCTCGACAAGGCGGCGAAGCGCAAGAAATACCGGGCCGGCAAGACGACGCCGGTCGATTACGAGCTTGTCTGGCGCGACCGGCCGAGCCACGTCTTCCTCACCCGCGACGACCGTCTGATCGAAGCGCTCAGTGGTTCGGTCAAGGCGGTGATCGGCAGGAAGCCGGCGCTTTCCACCTCCGGGGGCACCTCCGACGCGCGCTTCATCAAGGACTATTGTCCAGTGGTCGAATTCGGTCTGGTCGGCAAGACCATGCACATGGTCGATGAACGCGTCGCGCTTGCCGACCTCGAGACGCTGACGCAGATCTATCAACGCTTCATCGAAGACTGGTTCGAGCAAGGCGCATCGTAATCATGCTTTCGTCCGATGAAACCTATGCATCGCTGACCGGCGCCTGGCGACTGATGCTCGGCAAGGCCGACGGGCTGCGCCAGCTCGACCTATCGGCCGACGGTTTCTGGAATTCCTTCTTCGCCATCGTTGTCGCGGCACCTGCGCTGATCGTCGGCTGGGTCGGCCTTGCCAATGAGATCGGCGATCCGAATGCATTCGCGGGGCGCTTCGGCATGCTGATCCGGCTGGCGACGGTCGACATCGGCGCCTGGGTGTTGCCGCTCGTCGGCCTTGCCCTGGTCGCGCCGCGCGCCGGCATTGGCGGGCGCTTCGTCCACTATGTCGTCGCCAGCAACTGGGCGTCTGCGATCATCGCCTGGATAATGCTGCCAGCAGCGCTGATCAGGCTTTTCCTGCCGTCCGCTAACGAGTTTGCCGTACTGGCGTCGCTGCTTTTGTTTGCGCTGTCGATGATCCTGACCTGGCGGATGACAAACGCCGCCATCGGCAGGGGCGCAGCTGTCGGCAGCGCTGTCTTCGCCGGCATGTTCGTGGCGTCGCTGGTCGTTCTGTTCGGCCTGGAGGCGCTGCTCGGCATCGGTGCACCGGCTTAATGCATGTCGCCCGAAAGTGCGCAGCGGTTTTGGGACAACGACATGCATAAAAACAGGAACTTAAAGCGGGTCCGATGAATCCTTTCAGACGCGACGCGCCTTAGTCGACCTTCGGATAATCCACACCGACGAGAAAAAGTCCGTCGGGCGGCGCCACCTGGCCACAGGCGGCACGGTCGCGCGCGTCGAGCGCCGCCTTCAGGTCGGCAACCGTCCAGCCGCCTTCGCCGACGCGCTTCAGCGAGCCGACCATCGAGCGCACCTGATTGTGCAGGAACGAGCGCGCCGAGGCTCGCACTTCGATCACGTCACCCAGCCGACCGACATCCAGCCGGTCGAGCGTCCGGACCGGGCTGTCGGCCTGGCACTGGGTCGAGCGAAACGTGGTGAAATCATGCCGCCCCAGCAGCACCTTTGCCGCCTCGTGCATAGCCTCGGCGTCGAGCCGCTTCGGCACCCACCAGATCTTGCCCTTGTCGAGTGCCGCCGGCGCGCGTCGGTTGACGATGCGGTAGAGATAGTGGCGGCCGATCGCCGAGAAACGCGCGTCGAAGCTATCAGGCACGACAGCCGCCTTGAGGATGGCGATGCGCGCCTTGGCCGTTTGCAGGTGGGCATTGACGGCATCGCGCACCTTGTCATCAGGCCATGCCTTGACGAGATCGACATGCGCCACCTGAGCAGTCGCATGGACGCCGGCATCGGTGCGGCCGGCGCTGCGCAGCGAGACCTGTTCGCCGCAGAACCTCTCGATCGCCTGCTCGATCGCCTGCTGCACCGAAGGCTGGTCTGCCTGGCGCTGCCAGCCGGCATAGAGGCTGCCGTCATATTCGATGTCGAGGCGAAAACGCGGCATTCCTAAGCGGGATTGAGGTTAGGCGGCGAGCGCGGAGCTAAAGGCTGAAGCGTAGACCAGTCTGCCGGTCTCAGGCGCCTCGCCCCAGGCCAGCGCCTGCAACGCTTCGCCCTGGTACTCGCTTTCGAACTTTTCGGCGCGCGCATGGCTGTAGCCGAAGCGGCCATAATAGGCAGGATCGCCAAGCACTACCGCCAGCGCCTCGCCGGCTTCTTTCAGGCGGATATGCGCCTCGCGGATCAGCGCGCCGCCGATGCCGGTGCCATGGAATGACGGCTCGACCGCCAGGGGCGCCAGCGCCACGGCCGAAAAGCTCTTGCCGCCGTTCTGCACGAAAAGCCGCGAAAACAGGATATGGCCGACCACCTGTCCATCTTCTTCCGCCACCAGTTCGACGACGGCGTCGCCGCCGCTGACCAGTGCATCGACCAATCCGGCCTCCGCCTGCTGGCCGAATGCGTGTTCCTCGACAAGGCGAATCGCCTCGCGGTCTCGCGGCGTCGCCGCGCGTATTGACATCATGCTCATGAGAACTTCATTCCTTTTTCGAGCTTGGCCCCGTGCAGAAACTCCTGCGCGGCAATGGGCCTTCCGCCCGCACGTTGAACTTCGACCAACCTGATCGCGCCTGACCCGCAGGCGACCGTCAGCCGGTCGTCGAGAATTCCTCCCGGCTCGCCGGCGCCTTGCGAAAGCGTCGAGCGAAGCAGTTTCAGCCGTTCCAGACGGCCGCCGATTTCGGTCTCGCACCATGCGCCGGGAAAGGGCGACAGGCCGCGAATATGATTGTGGACTTCGCCCGCAGGCCGCGTCCAGTCCATGCGCGTCTCCGCTTTATCGATTTTTTTGGCGTAGGTCACCCCCGCCGTCGCCTGAGTGGTAAATGTCAGGGTATCCCGTTCCAGCCGTGCCAGCGCTTCCGCCATCAGCGCGGCGCCAATGAGCATCAACCGATCGTGCAGGTCGCCGGCCGTCATATCGGGTCCGATGGCGCATTTTTCGACCATGGCTACCGGGCCGGTGTCCAGGCCTTCTTCCATCCGCATGACCATCATGCCTGTCTCGGAATCGCCGGCCATGACGGCGCGCTGGATGGGGGCGGCGCCGCGCCAGCGCGGCAACAGCGACGCGTGACCATTGAGGCAGCCGAGCAACGGCGCCTCGAGAATGGGTTTGGGCAACAGCAATCCATAGGCGACGACCACGGCGACATCGGCCCGCAAGGCGCGGAACACCTGCTGCTCGACCTCGCTTTTCAGCGACACCGGCGTCCGCACCTCGACGCCCAGTTGCTCCGCCTCGCGCTGAACCGGCGACCGCATCAGTCCCAGCCCGCGGCGACCGGCGGCGCGCGGTGGCTGTGTATAGACGGCTTCTATCTCATGCCCGGCTTCCGCGATCGCCCGCAGCGTCGGAACGGAAAATTCGGGGGTACCCATGAAGATGACGCGCAGGGGCATTTTGCGCCTATCCCACCACCTTGCCCGGCGCCTTGTTCCCTGCCTTGTCCCTGGCGAGCTTCTTGAACTTCTTCACCACCATGTCGCGCTTCAGCTTCGAAATGTGGTCGATGAACAGAACGCCGTTGAGATGGTCGATCTCATGCTGCAGGCAGGTCGCCATCAGCCCTTCGGCCTCGATCTCCTGCAGCTTGCCGTCACGATCGAGATATTTCACCCGCACGGCGGCGGGGCGCTCGACCTCGGCATAGTAATCCGGGATCGACAGGCAACCCTCCTCGTAGACCGAGCGCTGATCGGCGCTCTCGAGGATTTCGGGATTGATGAAGACATGCGGCGCCGGCGTCTCGTCTTCCTTGGCGAGGTCAACCACCAGCATGCGCAGCGGTTCGCCGACCTGGATCGCCGCCAGACCGATGCCCGGCGCATCATACATGGTCTCCAGCATGTCGTCGGCCAGTTTGCGCAAAGCGCCGTCGACACGCTCGACCGGCTTTGAAACCTGGCGCAGGACGGGATCGGGAAGGATGATAAGCGGCTTGATCGACATGGCGTCTCACCTAAGACCTCGAATGAAAAGCGTCAACCGGGGCATTTGCAGCGCCGTTCACGTTTTGATCTGTCCCGTCAGGCCGAATCATCTATGCTGTCCAATATGAACGAGTTGACCACCATCCTGTCCGAACCGATCGCCCGGCTCGGCGCCACCAGGATCACGCTCGGCCACGCATTGGCATTCGGCGCGATCCTGTTCCTCGGGCTGTTCGTGGCGCTCGTCGTCGCGCTGTGGCGCTCGGCCAAGGCGCGTGCGGTGGCTGCCGCCGAAGCCGCCGACCACGCCCGCGACGCCGAGGCGCGGATGGCCGGTATCTTGCAAAGCCAGGCCGAGATGCAGGGCCGCATGGGCGCCATCGCCGAAGTGTTCGGGGCGCGGCAGGCCGAACTCACACAGTCGATCGGCCAACGCCTCGACGCGATGACCGGCCGTCTCGGCCAGACCATGACCGAGCAGACGAAATCGACGCATGAGAGCCTCGCCAAGCTGCAGGAGCGGCTGGCGGTCATCGATACGGCGCAGGGCAACATCCAGTCGCTCGCCGGCCAGGTCGTTCAACTTCAGGCGATCCTCTCCAACAAGCAGACGCGCGGCGCCTTCGGCCAGTCGCGCATGGAGGCGATCGTCGCCGACGGCCTGCCGCACGGCGCCTATGAATTCCAGGCGACCCTGTCGAACGGAAGCCGGCCCGACTGCCTGGTGAAGATGCCGAATGGGGCGCCCGCACTTGCCATCGACGCCAAGTTTCCGCTGGAAGCCTGGAATGCCATCCGTGCCGCCGAAGGCGCCGATTTGCAGAAGGTCGCCGCACAAGCGTTCCGGCGCGATATTGAGGTGCATGTCCGCGATATTTCCGAAAAATACCTGATCCAGGGCGAGACGCAGGACACCGCCTTTATGTTCGTTCCGTCGGAATCGGTATTCGCCGAGATCCACGAGAATTTCGAGGGGATTGTCCACAAAGCGCACCGCGCCCGAATAGTCATCGTCTCGCCGTCGCTGCTGATGCTGTCGATCCAGGTCATCCAGGCGATCCTCAAGGACGCCCGCATGCGCGAGCAGGCGCATCTGATCCAGGGCGAAGTCATCCGGCTGATGGAGGATGTCTCGCGCCTCGACGAGCGGGTGCGCAAGCTGCAGAGCCATTTCGGCCAGTCGGCGAAGGATATCGACGACATCCTCGTCTCGACGTCGAAGGTGACCAAGCGCGGCCAGAAGATCGAGGCGCTGGAGTTCGGCGCGCAGCCGACGGAGGAAGACGCCGGATCGGCCGGGACGACACATGGGACCGGCGCGAGGGCCGAAGCAGGCGCACGCGTCGCGGACTCCAAGACCGGCCAGCTAAGGCTAAGGGTGGTCGAAGGCGACGACTGAGAGGCTACTGCTCCTCCACGATCGTCGTGCCTGCGAATTCCGGCAGCCAGTGCAGCGCCGAGCGGTGCCAGATCTGTTTTCTCGGGATCAGTTGTTCGCGCTGTCGCGCCGTGCCGACCCTGATGCCGTAGACTTTCGGCCCGTCGCCGACCGACGTGGCATAGAGATGCGAACCGCACTCGCCGCAAAAAGCCTGGGCGCGCCTGGCGCCGCTCGGTGCGGTCTTGATGTAGATCTTCGGCGTGCCCTTGGTGATCCGGTAGTGGTCCTCCGGCGCCGGCACGGTCACGCGGAAGGCCGTGCCCGTCAGTTGCTGGCAATCGGTGCAGTGGCAGATACTGGTCTTTTCCGGATCGACTTCCGCCTCGTAAGTGATGGCGCCGCAATGGCACCCGCCGTCGATCTTCATTTTCATTCCTCCCAAAATTCGTTCGGCAATGCTTGAGCGAGGTGCGCCCGTTTGGACACATAGTATGTGGCGAGCGCCGCGTAGATCACTTTCGGGACCCGCCATGCGCCGCCATGGTGTACCGCATCGTTTCCATCCGCTGTGAGCCTATCGATCCATGCGCCGAAGCTCCACACGCAGCACAACGCACGAGCCGTCCAGTCGTTCAAAGCGATAGGCCAAAGCCCTAGAGAGTCGGACAGTGGCTTTGAGCGTTCCTTCTCCAAGCGTGAGAACAGTCCAGTTGGCCGGGCGCCGCAGGATACGCTTCGCGGGATACTTTCTTTTCCGAAGCGCTCTCCGGCCGCAGAAGTCTCAGCCTTGCCGGAGGTGAACTTCTGACCCTGAGCCGTTATCCCGGAGCGCATTCGGGGCCCCATTTGCGACACCCCCTTCACTGATTCACTGCCCGTCTAGTGCGCTGTGAGGTGGGGCTTAGCAACAACCGCTCAAGGTCGGTCGTTGTAGGGCTGACGTGTTTTCATCGAGCCAAGACTGACGCTAGTACCTTGCCGGGAATGAGCTATAATTCAGATGCTAGTGACTGCCGGGCGCTTGCACAATGGCTGGACTGGGTGAACAGATTGCGCGTCAGCAGCGCACCATGGGACCGCTCCTGGTAGCGGCAGTGGTCATCGGCCTTATAGGTCTGCCCGTCGCAGCCTGGCTCGACCTGCGAGACCTATCGGAACGGATGCTGCGCACGCAAGCCAGCGAAATCAGCCGGATCATCGACGAAATGCGCGGATTCTACGGCAGCGAAGTCGTGGGACGCGTGCTGCAAGCAGACGACGCCGTGACCGCGACGCACAACTACCGGGACGTGCCAGGCGCGATCCCTATTCCAGCGACCCTCTCGATCGAACTCGGCAAGCGCATCAGCGCTCACGACGGGTCCGTCAAATATCGGTTCGTCTCGGATCTACCTTTCAAAGGTCGCGACCCCCATCAGCTCGATGCATTCGAGCGGAATGCAATCTTTGCTTTGCGCGCCAACCCGAGGGAGCCGATCATCGAAGTCTCGGGTTCGCTGTTTGACCGGCACGTCCGCGCCGCAGCCCCGGTTGTAATGGGACAAGTCTGTGTGACCTGCCATAACTCACACCCGGACAGCCCCAAGACGGACTGGAAGGTTGGGGATGTCCGAGGGATCCAGGAGATATCAGTCAATCAGCCCATCGCTGCGAACGTCCTCGCTTTCAAATATCTGCTTCTATATTTCGGCTTCGCGGCGGCGGCGGGCCTGACGTTCATTCTCCTGCAGCGTCGTCAGTCCGCCTTGGTTCAGGGCATCAATAAAGAGCTTTCCGAGGCAAACGACTTCCTGGCCGCGATTTCATTGAAGATCGCCAAATACCTCTCGCCTCAAATTTACAAAAGCATCTTCAGCGGCCAGAAGGACGTCACCATCGCGACCGAGCGCAAGAAGCTCACGATCTTTTTTTCCGACGTCAAGGATTTCACCGCGATCGTGGAACGGCTCCAGCCCGAGGACCTGACGGTTCTCCTCAACGAGTATTTCACCGAGATGTCGACGATCGCGCTCAAACACGGCGCCACCGTCGACAAGTTCATCGGCGACGCGCTTCTTGTGTTCTTCGGAGACCCCGAGACGCAAGGCGTCGAGGAAGACGCGAGAGCCTGCTTGCGCATGGCTGTCGACATGCAGCGCCGGCTGGAGCAGTTGAACAGGGTGTGGCGTGACCGCGGAGTTGAACGGCCCTTCCAAGCTCGCATGGGCATCAACACGGGCT
>NZ_RZSW01000330.1:0-6917 GCF_003997375.1 Mesorhizobium sp. M5C.F.Ca.IN.020.29.1.1
CGGGGGCCCGGTCCTCGCCGCCGACGTCCTCGGCGTCAGGCACATCATCGTCCTCGACCTCGGTGACGGCGCTCTTGGCGAGCCATTCGGCAAGGCTGATCGCATCGGGGGCGAACAGCGCCGCCGGGTGGACGAAATGGCCCTCCTTGAAGTGCTCGACGAGCGCGGCGCGCGTGTCCTTCACGCGCGCACGGGGCAGCACCGGCGTATCGGCGCACGAGCCTTCGAGCGCCGGACGCGACAGGCAAGAGAGGAAGTCCTTCGTGCCCATATTGGAGAGGAAGCCGTCCGCGCCGATCGTGCCGCCGGCGACGATTGCGACGATGCCGGACTTGCTGATGCCTTCGCGGCATGAGAGCACGTCGATCAGGACGCCGCGCGCCGCGATGCGCAGTGTGTCGACGTCGAAGGCGAACTTGCCCTCGGCATCGAACAGCGCGGCCGCATGCCGACCGAAGCGACCACCGAAGCGGAAATCGCCACCGGTTCCGGAATCAACCCGGACGTTTTGCCCCGCGAAGGCGAGGACGAGCAGTGCGAGCAGCGTGTCGTCCTCGATCGGCGCCCGCGACAGCGCCTCGTGCAGCGCGTCGGTGCGCAGGTCGCCGATCATCTCGATACCCTTGCGGGTGACGTCGGGCCGGGGCTTGGAGATGACGATCGCCTCGTCGTCGCCGGCCTGCGCGTTCTTACTCTTCTTCTTGGCCTCGGGCATGCGGAAGTGGACGGTCTTCACCCTGCCCTCGCGGTCAAGGTACATGGCGGCGTGGTCGGACTTCTTCGGCGTGCCATGAACACGCTCGGCCTTGGGCGGCAGCTTCACCTCGCCCCAGGTGTTGACCTCGGTGATGACGCCCTTCTTGGGCAGGTTCTGCGTCATCCACTCCTGCTGCGCGCCGAGGAAGGCCTCGACGTCGGTGGTATAGCGGCTGTCCTGGTCGGCCGGCGCAAACAGATCCTCGACCCAGGCGATGCCGTAGGCCTGGGCGAGCTGGTCGCCGAAGCTGGCATCGCGCGCATACATGCGCTTCTTGGCCAGCCCGTTGGCCAGGCTCCACCACGAGACCTGGGGATCGTCCTTGGACGGCTTGTTTGCCTTCCAGACTTCCTTCTGCTCCTCGAGCGAGGCGGCCGCGATGGTGCGGAGCTGCTGCTCGTTCGGCATGTCACCCCTAGCCATATGATCCAGCATTGCCGGCAGCACATTGGCGAGAAGCCTCAGCTTCTTGATCTGGCGCACCGACTGGGCAAGCGCGATGCCAATCGCCTCTTCGGTCCAGCCGAGAGCCACGAGACGCTCGATGGCGCGCCACAGATCGACCGGATGAAGCTGCTCGTGCGTGATGGCCGTGGCCAGCGAGCGCATGGCGCCGCCATCCTCGGCATGAGGAACGACCAGAACGGCGATCTCCTCGAGGCCGGCGGCGATCGCCTGCTTGACGCGACGGCGCCCGTCATCGATGACGAAGCCATTGCCGCCATCGGTTTCGGCAGCGACAACGGGCGGCTGCACGATGCCGACAGCCTTGATCGTCGCCAGCAGCAGGGCATCGGCCTGCGGGCTGGACTTGGAGCGGCGCGCCTTGTCGGGATTGTCCTTCAGCGAGCGCGGATCGACAAACTTCAGTTCCATGGGAATGCTCCTTGGAGGTTGTGGACGCGGCCCATCGCCGGTCCTTTTCCGTCTTCTTCCCGAAGACATCCCCCGGCCCGCGGAGCGGGCGGGCCGGTGCAATTGCGCCCGAGCATTCCTGCCCGGCCGGCCAAGCGGGGCTTGCAGCCCTGCGCAGGATGACGGGCCGGGATCGCGACGGGGGCGATTGAGCGCTAGCGTCGGCGGATCGCCCGATCTGCGAGCGGGCTCATCCCCCCTTCATTCCAGCTTTTCCTTCCGTCCCAAGCCCTTCCAGACCGGCTAGGCCGCGGCGCGCTCCGCGCCGGCCACGGCGTCTTCGGCAAGCGACTTTTCAATCTCGCCGAGTTGCCGGCGCTTGCCGGCCAGCTCGGCAGAGAAGGCAAACTCGCCGCCCTCGCGCGAACGGTAGGAGGCGAGGCGCCGCTCGGCGTCAGAGAGGCGACGCCTATATCGCTCCTGCTCCTCCTCGAGGCCGGCAAGGACATGCTCGAGCCGGGCGATCGCACCGAGCGGCGTGGTGGTAACCGGCAATTCGATTTCCGTCTCGGCTCCGGTGCGCACCAGCATGGTGGTGTAGCGATAGCCGTCCTTGCCGAAGCGCTGGCCGGAATATGCGAGCTCGAATCCGCCAACTGAGGCGATGACGGTCTCGTCTTCGTGCTGAAGCTGCACGAGGGTCAGAATCTCCTTCATGAGCGCCCGACCAGCGAGCTTGCGCTCGGTGAAAGTCTCGTCGCCGACCGTCATGCCGAAGGCGTCGCCGGCAGTCGGAGCCAGACGGTCGAGGTCTTGGCCGATCTCGCCAATGCGCCGCGTCGCATCTTCGATATCCCGCTCCGCATCGCGAAGCTGGCGGCGGATGGCGAACTGATCGTCCTGATGTGCGAAGCGCAGGCGTTCGAGTCGGGCGATATCGGCTTCAAGGCCCGCCTTCTGCATCAGGCGCGGATCGCCCGAGGCAATGGCCTTGGCCATGGCGAACTGGTTCGCCTGTCCCTCACCGAGGTCTTCGAGCCGGCGGACGGAGGTGTCGCCTGACAAAGCGGCCGCAATGAAACGGGCCTTGCGCTCATTGTTCTGCCACATCTGGGCATCCATCGAACCCTCGGTGGCATAGGCGAAGATGTCGATGACGTCGTGCTGGTTGCCCTGCCGCAAAATGCGACCTTCGCGCTGCTCGATCTGCGAAGGCAGCCACGGAACATCGAGATGATGCAGAGCCTTGAGGCGGAGCTGCGCATTGACGCCGGTGCCCATGGTGTCGGAGGAACCGATCAGAAAACGGACCTTGCCGGCACGGACGTCGCCGAACAGACGCTGCTTGGCCTCGGACTTCTTGAAATCCTGCATGAAGGCGATCTCGGATGCCGGCACGCCCATGCGGATCAGTTCGTCTCTGATCCAGCGATAGGCAGAGAAGCCCCGGGTCTTTTCGACCGAGATGGTCCCGAGGTCCGAGAAGATCATCTGCGCGGCGCCGGATAGCTCGAAGGGCTTGCCGTCGGGGCGGACATAGTCGTTGCCGGCGGTTTCCTGCCAGATGCGGAAGGCATTGGAAACAAGGTCGTTGAGCTTGTTGTTCGCCTCATTGTCATTGTCGGCATCGACCAGGCGCAGATCGATCGCGGCATGCCGCCCATCGGTGATAACCGAGAGCAGGATGTCGTCGCCGGGCTCTGGCGGTCCTTCGCGCTCCTCGATGGCCTTGATCCGGGCGTCGAGCAGGACCTGATAGCGCTTGAAGGCGGCTGAGGGCTTGGAGGTCCTGATCTGCCGCGCGCCGGTCGAAAGCGCCGGGATCTTCACATAGTCGCGCAAGTCCTCCGGCATCACCACATCCGCGAACGAGCGGAACATGGCGATGAGCTCGGGGACGTTGACGAAGGTGGCGAAGCGCGTCACGGGCTTGTACTTGCCGTTGGGCTGCAATTCGAGCTCGGTGGTCACGTCGCCGAAGGTCGAGGCCCAGGCATCGAACTCGTGCAGCCCACGCTCGAGTAGCGCCGCGTAGCCGAGATAGCGCTGCACCGAGAACATCTCGCCCAGCGTATTGGTGATCGGCGTGCCGGAAGCGAGCACAAGCGCTCGCCCCGGGTTCTTCGTCTCGACGAAGCGGGACTTCACATAGAGGTCCCAGGCGCGTTGCGAGCCGTTCGGGTCAACGCCCTTCAAGGTCGACATATTGGTGGCGAAGGAGAGTTTTCTGAACTCCTGCGCCTCGTCGACGATGATCTGGTCGATGCCGATCTCGGAGATCGTCAGCAGGTCATCCTTGCGCGTCGCCAGCGACTCCAGCCGCTCCTTGAGGCCTTCCTTCAAGCGCTCGAGGCGCTTGCGCGAGACGCGATCGCCGCTCTCCACCTTGGTCAGCAGCGTTTCGTAGAGTTCGAGCTCATCCTGAATCATCTGCTGCTCGAAGGCCGAGGGCACGCTGATGAAGCGGAAGGCGGAATGGGTGATGATGATGGCGTCCCAGGTTGCGGTCGCCGCGCGCGACAGGAAGCGATGCCGCTTTTCCTTGATGAAATTTGTCTCGTCGGCGACGAGAATACGAGCGGTCGGATAGAGCGCCAAAAACTCGCGCGCCGCCTGCGCCAGGCAGTGGCCGGGAACGACGAGCATCGCCTTGGCGATCAGGCCGAGCCGCTTCTGCTCCATGACGGCCGCTGCCATCGTCATCGTCTTGCCAGCTCCGACGGCATGGGCGAGGTAGGTCGCGCCGGCCGAGACGATGCGCCAGATGCCGCGCTTCTGGTGCCGATAAAGAGAAAAGGCGCCTGAGGCGCCCGGGAGCTGGAGATGGTCCCCGTTGAAGTGCCGGGGCGCGATATTGTTGAAGCGGTCATTGTAGACTCGGGCCAAGCGATCCGTTCGATCCGGATCGGACCAGATCCAGGTCTGAAACGCCGTCTTGATCTTGGTGAGCTTCTCCTTGGCCGCCTCGGTGTCGACGACATTGAGCACGCGCTTCTCGGCCTGGCCCTCCTTGATGATGTCGAAGATCTGCGGCACGCGGCTGTTGAGTGCGTCGGCGATCAGTTCGCCGGCGTGGCGGCGCTCCGTGCCCCATTCCGAGGTGCCGGTCGCCATGTAACCGAGTTGTCGTGCTTCGACCGTCCACGATGCCAGTTCCGGCATGTGGTGGATCCTGATCTCGGCGCCCAGAGTCTCCTTGACGAAGGCGACGACATCGGCAGCCGGAATCCACGGTGCGCCGAGGCGCGCCGTGATATCGGACGGGCCGAGATCGGCCGGCTGGACCTCGACCAGGGCGCGGACATTACGCTCGAAGGCGGGCTCGAGTGCAGCAGCCGCTTCGGCCGACTTGAGCTTTTCGCGGACCTGGCCCGAAAGATAAGCATCGGCCATCTGCCAGGAGCCGGACTCCGGGTCGCGATAGATGGCGTCGCCCATTTCCGCGATGACGGACTCGGCATCGGCATGGATCAGCTCGGCGATTTGATCGACATCGACATGGCCGCGTTCGTTCAGCACCACGGCGAGGGCATCGGCTGCCGAGGTGATGATGGGCGCCGAGGGCGGTGCGATCACCCGTTCGGTGAAGATCGGACCGGGACGCGCCGTGTCGGTCTCGAGGTCGTAGTCCTCGATTGAGGCAACGAGCCAGCAATCGGGATCGTCGAGAAAGGGCTGCAGGTTGGGCCGGCGATGCGTCTCGCGCACGTCACCGGTCTCGGGATCCTCGCTGGTCGAGACGACCGTGGTGTTGATCGGGCCGAAGGCGCGCACGAAGTTCGACCAGGCGATGCGCAGCTTGACCTGCGCCGGCTTCCAGGGTCGGTCGAGCTCCTGCGCCTTCAAGACCTCGCGCACCGCATCGCGGATCGGGATCAGCTTGCGGATGATGCGGGCGTGCTTGTCGGGAACGCCGTCGGCGCTGCGTCCCTTGCGCAGGGGAAGAGTCACGGGAACCCCGTCGACCATCTGCATCAGCGCCGTATTCGACGCGATGAAGTAGCTGCCCTCACGGATCACGGGAGCGTTGGGAAGCGACTCCCCTGCCCCGTCGATGTCGTCGCCGTCGCGGTCGATTGCCTCGGGCGCGCCGTCATAGATGGCTTCCGGGAGACGGGAGATCGCTGCAGGGAGCGCCTCCGCGAGATCGACGCCGGGACGCGGCAGGCAGGTGTAGGTCTCTCCGAACGGGCCCGATGTGCTGGCATGAGTGCCGAGCACAAAATCGGGATGCCGGGCGAACCAGCGGTTCACGCGGATCGCGATCTCGTCGCCGTCCGCAGGGCGGACCTCGTCGGTGTCGAGCCAGGTAACGTCGCGCTCGGCCTGTCCCGGCTTGCGCTTCCGGAAGAACAGGATGTCGACCACCACATCGGTGCCGGCATCGGCCTGGAAGCTGCCCTGGGGCAAGCGGATTGCGGCGACGAGATCGGCGGACTTCGCGATATGCTCGCGAGCCGAACAATCCGCCTTGTCCATCGTACCCGCGCTCGTCACGAAGGCCGCGAGGCCGCCCGGCTTCAACAGGTCGATCGAGCGCGCGATGAAATAATCATGTAGGCGCAGCCCCATCGACCGATAGGCGCGGTCGGAGCGGACGGTGCGGTCGGAGAAAGGCGGGTTGCCGATGACGAGGTCGAACGCTGCCGGCAGGTCGGCACGCGCAAAGTCCGCATTCACGATTCTGACCCGCGGTTGCAACAGCCGGGCAATGCGGGCGGTGACGGGATCGATCTCGACGCCGGTGACATGCACCCGGTCCCGCAACTCGGCGGGCATCAGGGCGGGGAGCAGGCCCGTGCCGATACCGGGTTCGAGCACCCTCCCCCCGCGCCAACCAAGCCGCTGCAGGCCCGACCACATCGCCCGGACGATGAACTCCGGCGTGAAGTGTGCGTATTGGGTGCAGCGCGCCAGCGAGGCATAGTCCTGGCCCGACACGGCATCCTCGAGTTCGGCGCCGATCTCGTCCCAGCCGTCCCGGAAAGCGGTTTCGCCCGGACGCCGGAACACGGCATTGGCGAGGTCGGAGGCCCCGAAGCCAGTGAAGCGGACGAGCCGGGCTTGTTCCTCGGGCGTCGCCGGCCGGTCTTCAGTCTCGATCTCCGCGGCGAGCCGAATGGCGGCGAGATTGTCGCGGGCGCGCTGCTTCCACCCTTTGGCCAGGCCGCGATCGCTTTCGAGAAAGAAACTCTGGCCGCGAGCCGTGACTGCAGGGTCGCGCCCGTGTCCGGCGGCCCGCGGTGCGGGCTTGGCGTGAGGCTCCGGCCCGGCTGGGGGAGAAGGCCGCTCATCAGCGTGATCC
>NZ_RZSW01000331.1:0-6914 GCF_003997375.1 Mesorhizobium sp. M5C.F.Ca.IN.020.29.1.1
GCGCTAGGGTTTCGGCAAGCGGGATCGACGGCCATGAAAATATTGCTGCAACGATTTTTGGAAGACGAGACCGGCGCGACGGCCATCGAATATGGGCTGATCGTGACCGTGCTGTCGCTTGCCATCATAGGCGGCATCGGCCAGGCGGCTGACGCAATGGCGTGGCTGTTCAGCGACAATTCCAGCAGGCTTGTGAACGCTTTCGCGCAGTGATCGCGACCGGCCACCAGCATCCATAAAAGTCCGGTCGACAGAAATCCGGTCAACGCCCGCCGGGATTTTCCAGTATCGTCTTCAGCGATATTTTCGCCGAGCCCGGCTTCAGCGGTTTTTGCTGCGAGGCGTCGGGCGCCCAGCCTGACATCCAGACGATCGGAAAACTCGCCCTGATGCGACCATCGGCATCCGAAAACCGCTCGGCGTAGATTTCGGCGACGCGGGCAAACAGCCTTCGTGTGCCCGGTCGCCTGCTGCGGTCGATGAGCGCGCTGGTCTCGCCCATCGCCCGCAGGTCCGCCATCAGGCCGAACAGCGAATCGTAGCGCACCGTCACCGTCTCGACATCGGCGACGGGCAAGGCCATGCCGGCGCGTTGCAAAAGCGCGCCGGCGTCGCGCACATCGGTGAACGGGATAACGCGCGGGCTGGCGCCGCCGTAAAGTTCGGTCTCGGCGGCGAGCAGGCTTTCGCGCAGCTCGGAAAGCGTACCGGCGCCGGCAAAAGCGCCGAGGAACAGACCATCCGGCTTCAGGGCGCGGCGGATCTGCACCAGCATGCCGGGAATGTCGTTCATTGCCTGAAGGGACAAAAGAGACACGGCGAGGTCGAGGCTTTCTGGCTCGAACGGCACGGTCTCCAGCGGCGCCACCAGTCCGGCGGCATCGCCCAGGAACATAGCGTCCGCCTCCACTCTTATGATGTCCGTAACCTTGCCGCTTGCCGCGAGCACGTCGACCGCCGCTCGCGTCTGGCAAAACAGCACGGCCGCTCTGTCGAATTTGCGCTCGACGGCGCCCAGCCGTTCGGCAAGCTCCTCGGCCGCCCGCCGCATCAGGAAATCCGCGCCGGCAGTCGGTCGGGCGAGCGCCCGGCGCTTGTGCGCCAGCCAGAGAGAAGTGTCCACTATAGGTTGCAACTGACGGTTCCTGGTTTCCG
This sequence comes from Mesorhizobium sp. M5C.F.Ca.IN.020.29.1.1, assembly GCF_003997375.1. Taxonomy (NCBI): domain Bacteria; kingdom Pseudomonadati; phylum Pseudomonadota; class Alphaproteobacteria; order Hyphomicrobiales; family Phyllobacteriaceae; genus Mesorhizobium; species Mesorhizobium sp. M5C.F.Ca.IN.020.29.1.1. The sequence goes on from NZ_RZSW01000331.1 coordinate 1,156, forward strand.
CTGTCTGATATAGGGTGGCGGGGGAGCAACCACGTGGCCGATCCAATGCCAGATATCAAGAGTATCGCTCGAAACGCATTGGACTGGCCGGCGCGCATCCTGTTTCCGCCGGTTTGCGCCGGCTGCCGACGGCATGTCTCGCAGCCCGGCGTGCTGTGCGGCGCCTGCTGGCCGAAGCTCAGGCTCCTGGAGCGGCCATGGTGCCCGGTGATGGGCACGCCGTTCATCCATCACATGGGCGAGGGGTTCCTGTCGGCCGAGGCGATCGCCGACCCGCCGCCGTTCGAGCGCGCGCGGGCCGCGGTCGCTTACTCCGGTGTCGCCCGCCAGATGGTGCAAGGGTTGAAATACCAGGATCGCACCGACCTGGCGCCGTGGATGGCGCGCTGGATGGTGCGCGCCGGTGCCGAACTGATCGCGGAAGCCGATCTGGTCGTGCCGGTGCCGCTGCACTGGCGGCGTTTTTTCAGGCGCCAGTTCAACCAGTCGGCGGAACTGGCAAGGGCGGTATCGCAACTTGGCGGCCTGCCTTTTGCGCCCTCCGCGGTCAGGCGCGTCAAACTCACCCGCCAGCAGGTCGGGCTGGAGCGGCGGGAACGCGAGGAGAATGTGCGTGCCGCATTCAGAGTGTCTGAGGAGGCCGAGATCGAGATCGCCGGCCGCCGGGTGCTCTTGATCGACGATGTCTATACCACCGGCGCCACTGTCCGCGCGGTCGCCAAGGCTCTGAAGAAGGGCGGTGCCGGGACCGTCGACGTGCTGACCTTTGCGCGCGTGCTGCCGGGGGACTTTCGGGCCGACGAGTCCGCGACTATATAGATTGAAGAAAGGCAGGATTGCTGACCGATGGTCGACGTGACGATCTATACACGGATGATGTGCGGCTATTGCGTGGCGGCCAAGCGGCTGCTCGAGCGCAAGGGCGTTGTCTACACCGAGCACGACGCCTCCTTCTCGCCGGAACTGCGCCGGGAAATGATTTCCCGCGCGAATGGCCGCTCGACCTTTCCGCAGATATTCATCGGCGATACGCATGTCGGCGGCTGCGACGATCTCCATGAACTGGAGGCAGAGGGCCGGCTGGACAGTCTGCTCGCCAATGGCTCGACGAATTGAGGACATGACGATGGGTGCTTTCAAGGCGGCGGCGATCCAGATGCGTTCGGGCACCGGCCCCGAGCGCAACGCGGTCGATCTGGAGCGGCTGGTGTGCGAGGCGGCGGGTCTCGGCGCGACCTATATCCAGTCACCGGAAATGACCGGTGCGCTGGTCCGTGACAGCCAAGCGCGGGCCGCCTCCTTCACCTCCGAGGACAAGGACATCATCGTCTCGACTTCGCGGAAGCTGGCGAAAGACCTTGGGATCTTCCTGCATATCGGCTCGACCGCCATCCTGCGTGCCGACGGCAAGCTCGCCAATCGCGCGCTTCTGTTCGGGCCGGACGGCGCGACGATTGCCACCTACGACAAGATCCACATGTTCGACGTCGATCTCGACAATGGCGAAAGCTGGCGCGAATCCGCCGCCTACGAGCCGGGCACCCAGGCCGTCGTCACGGAGATCAGCGGCGCCGGGATTGATGGTGCGAGGCTGGGTTTCGCCGTCTGCTACGATCTGCGCTTTCCGCAGCTCTTCCGCGCCGAGGCGCTGGCCGGCGCCGACCTGCTTTCAGTGCCCGCCGCCTTCACCCGCCAGACCGGCGAGGCGCACTGGCATGTGCTACTGCGGGCGCGCGCCATCGAGAACGGCGCCTATGTCGTTGCCGCGGCGCAAGGCGGACTGCACGAGGACGGCCGCGAGACCTATGGCCATTCGCTGGTCGTCGATCCCTGGGGCCGCATCGTCGCCGAAGCGGCACATGACGAACCGGCGGTGATCATCGCTGAGATCGACCCAGCGCAGTCGGCCGCCGCACGCAAGAAGATCCCAAACCTGAAGAATGCGCGGGATTTTGCCGTAAACGGCGGACAGGCTGAGGCACTGCCACTCAGGGGTGCGGCATCTTGATCCGGTTTTCTCTGATCTGCGAGCACGAGCACGAATTCGAGGGCTGGTTTCGCAGCAACGACGATTTCGACACCCAGAAGAAGCGTGGCTTCGTCGATTGCCCGACCTGCGGCTCGCACAAGGTCGAGAAGGCGTTGATGGCGCCAGCCGTCTCCACCGGTCGCAAGCAGGAGAAGATCGCACTAGCTATGGGCGAGGCCCAGAAGCAGGCGTTGGCGCAATTGAAGGCGATGGCCGAGAAGGTGCGCGAGAACGCCGACTATGTCGGCGACAAGTTTGCCGAGGAAGCGCGCAAGATCCATTTCGGCGAGAGCGATCCGCGCGGCATCTATGGCGAGGCGACGCTAGAGGAGGCGAAGAGTCTGGCCGAGGAAGGCGTTGAATTCATGCCGATTCCAAGCTTCCCGGACGAGCGGAACTGACAGGCTAGCTGACGCTCCCTATCAATTTCCCCAGCAGGCGAGCAAGCGTCTCTTGTTCGGTGCGCGTCAGACCGGAAAGTATCTCGTGCTCGTTGGCGACGTGGGCAGTGACCGCCTCATCGACCAATGCGAGACCTTTTCCGCTCAACTGCACGACGATCCCGCGCCGATCGTTGGGGTGCGGACCGCGCAGGATCAAGCCGGCCTTCTCCAGCCGATCGAGCCGGTTGGTCATGGCGCCCGACGTCACCATCGTCGCTTCGTAGAGGGCAGTTGGCGTCAGCGCGTAAGGCGACCCGGAACGGCGCAGCGTCGCCAGCACATCGAATTCCCCGGATTGCAGTCCGAAACGGGCAAACAGCGGAGCGAGGCGCTCTCGTGCAATCAGCGACGAGGCTTCGTTCAACCGTCCAAGCACGGCCATCGGAGAAACATCCAGATCCGGCCGTTCTTTTTTCCACTGCTCGATGGCTTTCGCGGCGCGATCCATCTATCTCACCTAAGTATCTTGACGTTAAGAATCTTTCCGTTATCTTATCTCAAGACGCATTGCTCGCCAAGAGCTGCAAAGACAATAAGGTGCCGTTATGAAATTTCTCTGGGATTCAGCGCCCGGCCTTTTGGTCGTCACCGGCGGCCTGCTCGGCCTGACGCTGCCGTTCGGCAAGATCGCCACGGCGGCCGGCGTTTCGGCCATGGTCTGGGCCCTCGTCATTTCGCTCGGCGCCGGCGGTGTGCTTTTGTGCGCCATGCTTCTGCGCGGGCAACGCATCCGGCTCACCCCGCACAGGCTGCGTTACTTCGTCGTCACCGCGGCGGTGTCCTATGCATTCCCCAATCTCTTGATGTTCTCGGCCATTCCGCATCTCGGCGCCGGCTATACCGGTATCATGTTCACGCTGTCGCCAGTGGTTACCCTGGTGTTTTCGATCCTGCTCGGCGTTCGGCGCCCCAATCTGCTTGGTGTCGTCGGCATTGCCGTCGGCTTCCTTGGTGCGGTGATGGTGGCGGGGACGCGCGGCGAGGCCGGCCAACCGGCCGAATTTTTCTGGGTGGCGGTGGGGCTGCTCATCCCGGTCAGCCTTGCCGCCGGCAACATCTACCGCACGGTCGACTGGCCGGAAGGGACCGGACCGATCGAGCTTGCCGTCGGCAGCCATCTGGCATCGGCTGCGCTGCTTCTTTGCGGTATCTTCACGCTGCAGGGCGGCGGTTCGCTCGCCCTGGTCGGCGGCGTGCCAATGGTGGTCGTCGGGCAGGTCGCGTCAGCCGCGGCGATGTTCGTCTTCTTCTTCCGGCTGCAGGCGGTCGGCGGCCCGGTCTACCTCAGCCAGATCGGCTATGTCGCGGCTGCGGTCGGATTGTTTGCCGGCACTATGTTTCTCGGCGAGCACTATCGATTGCTGACCTGGGCGGGTGCTGCCATCATCATCGCCGGCGTGTTCATCACCACCAAAGCGCAAAGCCAGATCACCACAAAGGCGGGTGAGAAGGTGGCGGCGTGAGAAGGTTCAGACGTTCGTGAGAAAGTTCAGGCGGGTGCCTTCTCCGCCAGCACCATGTAGTTGACGTCCATATCCTTCGACCGCTGCCAGCGGTCGGCGAGCGGATTGTAGGTGACGCCGGTGCGGTCGATGATGGTCAGGCCAGCGCCGGTTATCGCCTTTTCCAGCTCGTCTGGCCGCACCAGCTTGCCGAACTGGTGGGTGCCGCGCGGCAACCAGCGCAGCACATATTCGGCGCCGATAATGGCCAGGCCCAGGGCCTTCAGTGTGCGGTTGATGGTGGCGACGAACATGATGCCGCCGGGCTTAAGCATGTCGCCGCATTTGGCCACGAACAAGTCGATGTCGGCAACATGCTCGACCACTTCCATGTTGAGGATGACGTCGAATTTCTCGCCGGCTTCAGCCAGATCCTCCGCCGTCGTGGCACGGTAATCCACCGTCACGCCGACCTCCGCCGCATGCAGCTTGGCCACTTCGATGTTGGTGGCCGATGCGTCGGCGCCGACCACTTCGGCGCCAAGCCGCGCCATCGGCTCGCACAACAGCCCGCCGCCGCAGCCGATGTCGAGGAAGCGCAGGCCCTCGAACGGCCGCGCCGCACGCGGGTCGCGGCCGAAGCGCGCCGCCACCTGGTCGCGTATATAGGCAAGCCGGATCGGATTGAACTTGTGCAGCGGGCGGAATTTGCCGTTCGGATTCCACCATTCGGCGGCAAGGGCGGAAAAGCGCTCCACTTCTCCGGCATCGATCGTCGATCGTCGGGGTTCTGGCATCGTGTGGTCTCCTCGAACGTTAGGAAGTCGGTCGAGAGCCAGCGAATGTCAAGGCAGCAAATTTCGACTGTTGCCCGTTGCGCCTATGCGACAGGTATGCGGGTACGCGCGTTGCGCTCGTGTGTCGCCTTCGTCGCCCAGGGCAAGCGGCGGCACGCCTTGCGAAACCCGTAGCATTTGGCTAAGGAGGCCGCGAATTCGGCGACCGGCCCAGGCGGGCGCTCCCTTTCCGTTATTCGGGCGCCGGTCCGGCACCTAGTCAAAGGCATTTCGCTTCCATGGCGCGCATCGTGATGAAATTCGGCGGAACCTCCGTCGCCGACATCGCCCGCATCCGCAATGTGGCGCGCCATGTCAAACGCGAGGTCGATGCCGGCCATGAGGTTGCGGTGGTCGTCTCGGCGATGGCCGGCAAGACCAACGAGCTCGTGCAGTGGACGCGCGAAGCCTCGCCCATGCACGATGCGCGCGAATATGACGTCGTCGTCGCCTCCGGCGAGCAGGTGACCGCCGGCCTGCTGGCGATCGCGCTGCAGAACATGGGCGTCCATGCCCGCTCCTGGCAAGGCTGGCAGATCCCGATCAAGACCGACAATGCGCATGGCGCGGCGCGCATTCTCGACATTGACGGCGCGTTCCTGATCAAGCGCTTCGGCGAGGGCCAGGTGGCGGTGGTCGCCGGCTTTCAGGGCATCGGCCCGGACAATCGCATCGCCACGCTCGGCCGCGGCGGTTCCGACACCAGTGCTGTCGCCATCGCGGCGGCGGTCAAGGCCGACCGCTGCGACATCTACACCGATGTCGATGGGGTCTACACCACAGACCCGCGCATCGAGCCGAAAGCGCGGCGGCTGGCCAAGATTTCCTTCGAGGAAATGCTTGAAATGGCCTCTCTCGGCGCCAAGGTCCTGCAGGTACGCTCGGTCGAGCTTGCCATGGTGCACAGGGTGCGTACTTTCGTGCGGTCGTCCTTCGACGATCCCGACGCGCCCGGAATGGGGGATTTGCTCAATCCGCCCGGAACGCTTATTTGCGACGAGGAAGAGAT
>NZ_RZSW01000332.1:0-6891 GCF_003997375.1 Mesorhizobium sp. M5C.F.Ca.IN.020.29.1.1
GATCATGGCAGACACGGTCCGCGATATTCGCGCAGTCAGCAGCGAACTCACCATCGTCGCAACAGGCGCCTGTGGCGGCAGCATTGCCGGGCTGGTCAATCTCACCCCGGGCTTTGACGATCCGAACCTCTACTACAGCTTCCATATGTACGAGCCGCATAGTTTCACGCACCAGCGGCCCGACGGGACAGGCGCCTTCGCCTCGGGCCTGCCCTGGCCGGCCGACAGCAGTACGCCGGAAAAGGTGACCAAAACCCTTAAAGCGCAGATGGAGGCCGCCGGCCTTAGCCCGGTCGAGCAAACGATGAACATGGTCGCGGCGCGTGAAGCAATCGCCCGATATTTCGAGCACAATTGGGGCTCGAGCCAACTCGAGGCGAGCTTCCGTCAGGCGGTCGACTGGGCGGAGGCGCATGGCATTCCAAGCCGACGGCTCTTCATGGGTGAATTCGGTGTGATCCTCATGTCTGCGGACGGCCGCATGGGCGCATTCGACGCCGACCGTCTGCGCTATCTCAAGGCGGTGCGCCAGCAGGCGGAACGCTTCGCGATACCATGGTCTGTCTGGGAATTCTCCAATCCCTATGGGATGACCGTTATCCGGCCCGAAGGGCCTGCGGTCCCGGACCAGGAGATGTTGCGGGCACTGGGCCTGCCGTAGCCATTGCGCCTCTTGACGGATGAGCGGCCGGGCGGCAACGCCAATCCTGTCCCCGCCACAAGCTAGTGATCAATCACGCGACGGCAAGAGCTGCCGTCTCCGCGGCAACCGTCGGTGGCACCTCATTCAGGACCGGCAGAGCCTGATCGAACCGGTCAAGCCCGCCTTTGAAACACCTTGGCGGCATTCTCCGCGATCCGGTTCGTCGGCAACCAAGTGTTTAATACATTCGTCGTAAACAGCGTCGCGAACATGCGCGCCCAGGGAAGAGATGATGTGCGGAATTGCCGGCTGGATCGGGCCGAGAGTCGAGAACCCACAATATCGGGCCGCCGGAATGTCCAACGCATTGCGGCATCGTGGCCCCGATGCCGAAGGCACCGAGTTCTTGGACTTGAACACCGGCGGGAACCAATTGGCATTGGTGCATCGCCGCCTGGCGATTATTGACTTAAACGCCGATTCAAATCAGCCGATGCATATCGACGACGGCCGTCTCAGAATTATTTTCAACGGCGAAATATACAACTATATCGAGTTGCGCCAGGAACTGATCGGCCTCGGTCATCATTTTCGAACGCGCTCCGATACCGAGGTGCTGCTCAGAGCTTATGATCAGTGGCACTTGTCCGTATTTGACCGATTGAGCGGCATGTTCGCTTTTGCGCTCTGGGATGCTCAGAGGCACGAATTGATCCTCGGCCGCGATCCCTTCGGCAAAAAGCCCCTTTACCTCATGGAAAGCGAAAAATTGCTGTCGTTTGCCTCGGAGATCAACGCGTTGTTGTCATCGCAGCCAAACGCGCAGCAGCTCGATCTGGACGCTGTGCACGAGTATCTGCGCTGGCGTTACGTGCCTGGACCGCGCACGCTTTTTAAACAAATCCGCAAACTCAACCCCGGAAGCTATGCCGTTTGGTCGCAAGGGACCGTGACGGAAACGCGCTATTATACGCCTCCAGATCAAACCGATCTGACCGAGGACATCGACGACGAAACCGCCAAGCGGCGATTTCTGGAACTGCTCGACCATTCTGTCGAGATCAGAATGCGCAGCGATGCACCCTTTGGCGCCTTTCTCTCCGGAGGCCTCGACTCGTCAGCGATCGTTGCCCTGATGACCAAGCACAGCGACAAGCCAATTCGTACATTTTCGGTCGGCTTCAGCGAACCGGCTTACAGTGAACTTCCATTCGCCCGACGCGTCGCCGATCATTTCAAGACCGATCATTGCGAACTGGTTATTGAGGCGGACGACCTGATTGACCACCTGCCCAAGTTGATTCGCCATCTGGGGGCGCCTGTTTCACAAAGTTCGGACATTCCAATTTACCTGATGTCGGAGCGAGCCTCGCAGGACGTCAAGATGGTGCTCACAGGGGAAGGGGCAGACGAGATTCTCGGCGGGTATCCCAAACATCGCGCGGAGTCACTGGCTGGAATCTACCGGTCGCTCGTTCCAGCCTTGCTTCACAACAACGTCCTCGCCCCTCTGATACGCGCCATGCCTGGCGCATCGGCCAAGTTCGATACATTTGCCCGAAGCGCGGGCGAAAGGGACTTTGCCACTCGGATGATCTCCTGGTTTGGGGCCATGACAGCGCGGGAACACGGTCGCCTCATCGGTGCGCCGGCCAATTGTCGCAATGAACGCAACGACTTCCCGTTCTCCTCAAGCGCGAAGTCATCCCATCTTCGCCGCGCGCTGTTTTTCGATCAGACATCGTGGTTGCCTGACAATCTCTTGGAACGAGGCGACCGGATGATGATGGCCGGTTCAATCGAAGGAAGAATGCCGTTCCTCGATCGCGATCTGGTTGCGTTCGTCAGCAAATTGCCCGATCGCTACAAGGTGGGTTGGCGGAAGGGTAAGCTGATCTTGCGCAACAGCATGGCCAACATGCTTCCTGAGGAAATTCTCAACCGCCGCAAGGTCGGGTTCAAGGTGCCGGTCGCCGAATGGTTTCGCGGGTCAATGACGAACTACGTGGACGACCATCTTTGCTCCTCTCAGTCCGTCATTCGCAGCTATTTGAGCGCCAAACACCTTGATCAAATCGTCTCGGAGCATACCAGCGGTGCCGCAGACCACGAAAAGCTAATTTGGGCGCTGTTGAATTTGGAGATATTCCATCGCGAATTTAAGCTTGGAGCGCCGCAGTGACGCCAATGGGATCGATATTGCGCTCGACCCGCAGCTGCTCGTTTTAGGCTCACCTGCGCGGCGCGCCAGCTCAGCGTCCACGTTTACATAGGATGGCGTCAGCGCTTGACCGATTGAGCTTTTAACGCGACCGACCTCCAGACGTCGCAGATCGCGCCGACGAAAGGTACGAGCTCAAGCCGTTCCCGATGCACGGCCATCGCGGCAGCACCAAGCCTGGCTCTCAATGCCGGATTTTCGACCAGCCGAGTCAGCGCCTCGGTCAACGCCGCAACATCGCCGGGCGGCACCAGCAACCCTGATTGCTCGTTGGCGATGATGTCCTCTACGGCGCCGACAGGCGTCGTCACTACCGCGAGACCTGCAGCCATGCCTTCGATGACCGAGACGGGCAGATTTTCGGCAAAGGAGGGCAGCACCAGAATGTCCGCCGAAGCGATCAGCGAAGCGACCTCGTCAGGGCCGACCCAGCCAGGAAGGGTAACGCGCTCGGCAAGGCTCAGTTCGGCCGTTCTCATCCGTGCCGCCTCGACATCGCCATCGCCGGCGATCGTGGCGCGCCAACTCTTGATCGGCTCCATGCAGTGCAGCGCATCCAGCAATTGCGGGACGCCCTTGCGGTCGCCGATGCGGCCAAGGAACAGGAGATGCACATGGTCGCCGCCACCGACATGCGCCAAGGATGGAACCGCCGTGGCGTTGGGAACGATGACAATCTTGTCGGCCGCCCCCGGTGCCCGGCTGGCGACGAAGTCGCGCCAAAGCCTGCCCAAGACGATCACCCGACCGGCACGCTCGAACAGAGCTTCGATGCGGCGGCTCATGAAACTGCGATCGTCTTTCCAGAATGTCTCATACTGCGCCCCATGCAAATGCAGGACATAGGGTATCGACAGCAGCCGTGCGCAGGCGGCGATCACCATCTTGCGATAGGTGCTGCCGGAAACCGATATGTTGATGTGAATGACATCGGCGCGCTTCGCCAAACGCGCCGCGAGCATCCGCAAGCAAAAGTCAAACATATATAAGATCGAAAACGCGACATGCCCCGAGCCGCGGCTGGCAAGGAAGCGTACATCGATGTCGGCGATCTCCTGCCGCTCGAACTCCTGCTTCAGCGCCCCCATGATGCGGTCGATACCACCCTGCCCCGAAACGCCCGAAGGCGTCGCGACAAGGACATGGACTTTTTGATTGTGGACCGGACGCTGCAACATGACTCCATTCGGAACGACGAGGCCAAGGTTTCAAACAAGGTTTACGACGAATCCGTTAGTTCAAACTGAATCTGTTCACCCTTTGCCGTCATCGCACTGGATTTTCCGCCGGTCGACGGTTAATCGAAGGTGAATTTTCCGGGGACAACTCTTTGCTGCTGCGCTCCACGCTCATCTATGCCCCGGCGATCCTGCTGACGCGGATTTCCGCGCTGCTCCTGCTGGTCATCGTGACGCGGCTGATCGATCAGACCGAGTATGGCCTGCTGACCCTGGTGGTGACCGTCGGCGAAATGACAGACGTTGCCGTCACCAACTGGCTGCGCATCGTTTTGCTCAGGCTTGGGGGCAAAGGCGACGTCAGCCGTGGCAGCCTGATGCTGGCCGGGCGGGTGTTGCTTGCCAGCACGGCCCTGGCGCTGATCATATCCGTGGCCGCCTCCGCAGTGATCGTGCCGGAGCGCTGGGTCGAGTTCGCGATCGCCGTCTGCAGCTACCTGATCGCCGGTTCCATCGGCCGCTTCGCGTTGACGGTTCTGCAGATGCAGCAGCGTCATTCGGTCTATTCGACCCTCGAGTTCCTTCGCGCCGTGCTGCAACTCGCGCTGCCGATCGGTGCCATCGTCATGTTTCAAGATTCGTTTCTGACGGTATCGCTCGGCTCGAGCCTCGGCGTGCTGATTGCCGGTATCGTGACAGGCATCATGGCATCCCGACGCGTCGTTGCCGGTCCGCCACGCTTCACCCAAAAGGAGTTCTTCGTCCTCGGCTTGCCCCTGGTCATCATGGCGCTGGTAGGCTTCGGCCTGCACAGCGCCGAGCGTGTGTTCCTCAAGGTCTATTACGATGCCGGCGCAGTGGCGATCTTCGCCGCAGCCTATGCACTGGCCCGCCAGCCCATTGATATGGTCGCCAATTCCATCAACATGGGCGCCTTTCCCGAGGTGGTCAGCCGGTTCGACGACGACGGTCCTGCGGCATCGGGCCAGCTGCTGTCGCAATTGATGGCCTTGATGATGCGCCTTTGCCTGCCGGTCGCAGCAATGCTGGTCGCACTCAGCAGCGATATTACGCAGCTCCTGCTGCCCTCCGAATATCACGGCCGTTTCGGCCTGCTCTTTCCGATCATCGCCTTCAGCGTGCTGTGTGCCAATCTCGCCAGCTTCGTCTATGGCACCGTGGTGCACGCGCACAAGCGGCCGTGGCTGCTAATCATCGCCAATTCCTTCGGCTCGGTGGCGACAATCGCACTGTCCGTGCTGTTGATCCCTCCGATGGCGGAGGTCGGCGCTGCTTTGGCGCTGGCGGGCGGATCGCTGGCAGGCCTTTTAGCTTGCATCATCATCAGCGAACGGCTCACGCCGGTGCCGGTGCCATGGCGCGACATCGGTGTTTCGATCGTCATTTCGGTCTGCACGGGGCTGGCCGCCAGTCTTGCCAGCGCTCTTCTCGGCGATATGCCGGCTATCTTCTCGCTCGTTGCGGGCGGCACCGCTGGCGCAGTGGTTTTCTTCGGGCTGACCTGGCTGTTCTATCCTGCCGCCGCGATGCAATTCATAGCCAAGCTGCGGGCGCGGCTACGGCTCGCATAGACCCGTGCCGTAGTCCTAGAAAAAGCGGTTCCGACTTTGGGCCGAGGCTGTAGCCCCAGGCGGCCGCCCGCTTGTTGGGGGCAACCTTTACTTACTTATAGATCGACCTTTCGGCGTCCCCGACGGCCCCATAACTCCCGGCACAGCAGCGCTGCGTAGGCAGTGTTGGTGTCATAGTAGCGGCGCCACAAGCGTTGCGGCTCCTGTGCCACGCGAAACAACCACTCCAGACCGGCCGCTTGAACCAGTTTTGGCGCCCGGGCAACCTTGCCGCCATAGACGTCGAAACTGCCGCCCACGCCCATGACGAAACTCGGAGTGAGTTCGTCACGATAGCGCTTGAGAAAGCGCTCCTTGCGCGGCGTCGGCATCGCCACCAACAGGCAGTCGGCGCCCGAGGCGTTGATCGCCTCGACGATGCCGGCCTCGTCTTCCGGCTTGAAATAACCATTGCGCATGCCGGCGACGACGAGACCCGGATGATCCCTGGCAAGTCGCATTCTAACCGCATCGAGAACGGATTGTTCTGCGCCCAGGAGGAAGAGCCTGTAGCCCCGCGTGGCGCAGAGGCTCAGCAGATTGATCATAATGTCGACACCCGCTACCCGCTCCGGAAGCGCGACGCCGCAAAGACGCGCCCCCCAAAGCACGCCGATGCCGTCGACGTTGACTACATCCGCCGTTGCCACGTCCGCGTGCAGTTCGGCGTTGTTGCGCATGTTCACAAGCTTGGCGACATTCACGACCACATGATGCAGCGGCCGCCGCAGGGTCATCGCCTCATCGGCGATGGCCAGCGTCTCGGCCATGGTCAGCGCATGGATCGGCGCGCCAAGGAATTCCCGGCGCCGTGACGCCAATAGGCGATGCTGTGCCCATGCTGGGTCGTGCGCGTTCATGCGGCCTCCTCTGCACTTGCAGGAAGTGCCAGGTGTTCGAGCGCTGTTTTCTTGCCTTCGATGCGGGCGTCGGGCTTGCGTGCTTTGCGCCAGGTCCACAAACCCCTTGTGTCGATGAGCTTCTTGTCCTTGAGCGCTTCGGGATCAACCAGATTAAACTGCCGATGGTCGACCAGCAGGACGACGATATCGCACTGGTCGATGGCGGAAAGCGCATCGGTAAAGACGATGCCTTTACCCTCGAGTTCATGCGGCAGCCTATTTGTGTTGGGTTCGGACGCGATGATCTTCAGGTTGGGAATATCTGACAAAAGCTTCACCACCTCAACAGCCGGACTCTCGCGCATTTCGTCGATAT
>NZ_RZSW01000333.1:0-6891 GCF_003997375.1 Mesorhizobium sp. M5C.F.Ca.IN.020.29.1.1
CGGGGCAGTTGAGGTGACCCCTCCCGCCTCGCGTCGCGAGGCACCCTCCCCTCAAGGGGAGGGATCAGCCGCCCACCTTCTCGCCGAAGGACGAAAAGAACTGTCCGGCCAATTTCTTCGATGTCGATTCGACAAGAAGAAGGAAGAGCGGGGAAATCTTTCAGAAGAAAGCGGACTTGGAAGAAGATCGAAGGATCGTCGCCTCCGGGCCATCTGCGGTCAGGGTCACATCGGCGCCGCCTTTGGCGAAGCCGGCGATGCCACCCTTGCCCTCGCCCTGGATGGTGTAGGAATGCGGCGGGTTGAGGTTCCTCAGCGTCACCTCGCCGTTGAACGTCGCTTTGATGGGGCCGATTTTGACCACCACGGTCGCTCCCATCTCGGTGTCCGATTTCTTTTCGAGGCTCTGGCAGCCCGGAATGGTCTGGCTCAGAACGTCCGGGTCGTTCAGCGCTTCCCACACCTTTTGCAGGGGTGCGGCGATGCGTTCCTCGCCTTCGATCACCAAAGCCATAAAAATCTCCAGGATACAAACTGACAGGCCCCGATGCGGTCTAGCGTGAGGGTAGACGCATGTCTATCGCACCAAAGTCCGGAATCGGATGGCGCGTGCCTCTTGCCTGCTCTCGCGCGTTGTCATATCGATTTGTCATACAAATACGGAGACCATGATGGCCGGCGCCCCCACGCAGAAAAAGAAATTTCGCTCGCAGGAGTGGTTCGACAATCCCGACAATCCGGGGATGACGGCGCTTTACCTCGAGCGCTATCTGAATTACGGGCTGACGCGTGCCGAACTGATGTCGGGCAAGCCGCTGATCGGCATCGCCCAGACCGGCTCGGATCTGTCGCCTTGCAACCGCCATCATATCGAGCTGGCCAAGCGCGTGCGCGAGGGCATCGTCTCGATGGGCGGCATCCCTTTCGAGTTCCCATGCCACCCGATCCAGGAGACGGGCAAGCGCCCAACCGCCGCACTCGACCGCAACCTCGCCTATCTCGGCCTGGTCGAGGTGCTCTACGGCTACCCGCTCGACGGCGTCGTGCTCACCATCGGCTGCGACAAGACGACGCCGGCCCTGCTGATGGCCGCGGCCACCGTCAACATTCCGGCTATCGCGCTATCGGTCGGCCCGATGCTGAACGGCTGGCACAAGGGCAAGCGCACCGGCTCCGGCACCATCGTCTGGGAATCGCGCCAGCGCCTGTCGGCAGGCGAAATCGGCTATGACGAGTTCATGGACATCGTCGCCTCCTCGGCGCCGTCCACCGGCTATTGCAACACCATGGGCACCGCCACCACGATGAATTCGCTGGCCGAGGCGCTCGGCATGCAGCTGCCTGGCTCGGCCGCGATCCCCGCTCCCTATCGCGAGCGTGGCCAGATCGCCTATGAAACGGGAAAACGCATCGTCGACATGGTGCATGAGGATCTGAAGCCCTCCGACATCATGACCCGACAGGCCTTCGAGAATGCCATCGTCGTCAATTCGGCCATCGGCGGCTCGACCAACGCGCCGATCCATCTCAACGCCATCGCACGCCATCTCGGCGTGCCGCTCGACAATGACGATTGGCAGCAGGTCGGCCTCAAAATACCGCTCATCGTCAACCTGCAGCCGTCGGGCGAATATCTCGGCGAGGATTATCATCATGCCGGTGGCGTGCCGGCGGTGGTGGCCGAACTGATGAAGGCCGGGCTGTTGCCCCATCCCGACGCCATGACCGTCAACGGCAAGACGATGGGCGACAATTGCAGTGGGGCCGTCAACGAGAATCCCGACGTCATCCGCAGCGTCGCCGAGCCGCTGAAAGCCAATGCCGGCTTCATCAATCTTAGGGGTAATCTGTTCGATTCGGCGATTATGAAGACCAGCGGTATCTCGCCCGAATTCCGCGAACGCTATCTGTCGAACCCAAAGGACCCCGAGGCCTTCGAAGGCAACGCCATGGTCTTCGACGGGCCCGAAGACTACCACGCCCGCATCGACGATCCGGCGCAAGGGATCGACGAGCACACGATCCTGTTCATGCGCGGCGCCGGCCCGATCGGTTATCCGGGCGGCGCCGAAGTCGTCAACATGCAGCCGCCGGCCCATCTCATCAAGAAGGGCATTCATGCGCTGGCCTGCATCGGCGACGGTCGCCAGTCGGGCACGTCGGGCTCGCCGTCGATCCTCAACGCCTCGCCCGAAGCCGCCATAGGCGGCGGGCTGGCGCTGTTGAAGACCGGTGACCGCGTTCGCATCGACCTGCGCAAGGGCACCGCCGACATTCTCGTCACCGACGACGAGATCACGCGCCGTCGCGCCGAGCTGCAGAACAGTGGCGGCTATCACTACCCCAAGCACCAGACGCCATGGCAGGAGATCCAGCGCGGCATGATCGACCAGTTTTCCGAAGGAATGGTGCTGAAGCCGGCGGTAAAGTACCAGGATGTGGCGCACACCCGCGGCGTGCCGCGGGACAATCACTGAACGCCGGGCAGGGCGCTTTTCGCAACGGGCAACCGGCGGCTTGTTCGGGATCAAGCCGCCGTCGGTCCTATAGCGCAGTTCTGCCCTGGCCTGCCTGAAGTCGCCGCTCACAAATATCCTGTGATCTCCGGCGCCCGATCCTGCCTGTCGCGCCTGCCGTCCTCGTAGACGATGGGTGCTGCGGCGAGTTCCTCTTCGGTAACGTCGTCGAGGCAGGCGACGTTCACCGCCCAGAAGTTCCCGCCCATGAAGTCGAGATAGCCGCGCGACAGAAAATTCGCGCCGCAGTTCGGGCACATATAGTGGTCGATTTCGCCTTCCGGCCAATTCGACGGCGTCGCCTTGTATTCCCGCATCCGGTCGCGGCCGTCCGTCACCCGCACGGCCTCATAGGCCGCGAAGGATTTCCGGTAGCCGAGCTTCCAGCAGAAGCTGCAATTGCATTTGCGGATGCCCTCAGTGAGGTCGATGTCGGCTTCGAAACGCACCGCGCCGCAATGGCAGCTGCCGTGATAGGTCTTTTTCATGGTTTTCCTCCCAGACGTGTTCTGGCTCCGCCAAACCGGCCGCCGGAGCCAGAGCATCCTTTGCTTCAGGCATGACGCTTGACAAGCGGGCGCAACAAATCCACGATCATGGCAAGGGGTGCATCGCGACGACCCCGTGAGGCGTCAGCCCAACGTTCGCGTCCAAGCTTCTCTGTCAAGGAGGTGGACGCCATGCCGTCGACAACCGCTATCACCGTATCGCAACTATCCCGTCTGATTGGTCTGCCGGGTGCGCCCGCGATCGTCGATGTTCGTATCGAAGATGATTACAACGCCGATCCGCGCCTGCTCCCGGCCTCAAGCCGGCGTGATTTCAAAACCGTCTCTACCTGGGCGTCCGAATACGCCGGCAGCCGAGTGGCGGTCGTCTGCCAAAGGGGACAAAAGCTCTCGCAAGGCGTGGCCGCATGGCTGCGGCATGAGGGCGTCAGTGCCGAATCCCTCGAAGGCGGCTTCGAGGCCTGGGGCGATGCCAAGGGGCTTTTGGTCGATGCCGGCAAGTTGCCGCCCCGCGATGGAAAAGGCCGCACCGTATGGGTGACGCGGGCGCGCCCGAAGGTCGATCGCATCGCCTGCCCCTGGTTGATCCGGCGTTTCATCGATCCGAGCGCTGTTTTCCTCTTTGTCGAGGCGGCCGAAGTGTCGGCCACTGCGGATCGCTTTCAGGCCGTGCCTTTCGACATCGACAATGTGTTCTGGTCACACCGCGGCGAACGCTGCACCTTCGACACGATGATCGAAGAGGTCGGGCTCGAATCCGAGGCGCTCGACCGCCTGGCCATGATTGTGCGCGCAGCCGACACTGCAAGTCTCGATCTGGTTCCCCAGGCGGCCGGATTCCTGGCCGCCTCGCTTGGCCTGTCGCGGATGTTTCGCGACGATCTGGAACAGCTGGAGGCAGGCATGCTGCTCTACGATGCGTTTTACCGATGGTGCCGCGACGCTACCGAGGAGACGCACAACTGGCCAAGCGTGAGCAAGCCATGAGCGCCCCGGTTTCTGACAGAACGGAGGCTTCGGGGGGCGAGATCGTCGAAGCGCCGGCTGCGCCAACCTTCCGCGAAGGCGTAAAGCTCTGGGCGAAAATCGGCCTGCTCAGCTTCGGCGGGCCGGCCGGCCAGATCGCGCTCATGCACAAGGAATTGGTCGAGGAACGGCGTTGGATCGGCGAGCAACGTTTCCTGCATGCGTTGAACTACTGCATGATGCTGCCCGGCCCTGAAGCCCAGCAACTCGCCATCTATATCGGCTGGCTGTTGCACCGGACGATCGGCGGCCTGGTCGCCGGTGTCCTGTTCGTGGCGCCGGGCGCGCTTGTGATGCTCACCTTGAGCATCCTCTATGCGCTATACGGCGACGCTCCCCTCGTCGAGGCGCTGTTTTTCGGGGTGAAAGCGGCCGTGCTCGCCATCGTGATCGAGGCGATGATCCGGATCGGACGTCGGGCCCTGAAGAACCGAGTCATGGTTTCGATCGCGCTCGCCGCCTTCATTGCCATCTATGCATTGAACCTGCCGTTTCCGCTCATCATCCTGCTTGCCGGCGTGACGGGCTGGATTGGAAACCGTGTTGCGCGGGCCCTTTTTTCCGGTGCGGCACACGGCAAAGACGCGGTTCCCGACATCAAGGGCGCGGTCGACCTGATGTTCGAGCGCGGCGAGCTGGCCCACACCAGGCCGACGCGATGGCATGCGCCGCGCATCATTGCGATCTGGCTGCCGATCTGGCTCGGCCCCGTGCTGCTGATCTGGGTGTTCACCGGATCCACCAGCGTGTGGACTGAGATCGGTGGCTTCTTCAGCGTCATGGCGGTCGTCACCTTCGGCGGCGCTTACGCGGTCCTTGCCTATGTCGCGCAGGCAGCGGTCGAGTCCTTCGGCTGGCTCGCACCCGGTGAAATGGTCGATGGCCTCGGGCTTGCCGAAACCACGCCTGGTCCGCTCATTCTGGTCCTGCAGTTCGTCGGCTTTCTTGCCGCGTTCCGCCAATCCGGATCGTTGAGCCCGCTGCTTGCAGGATCGCTTGGGGCGATGCTCACCCTATGGGCGACGTTCACGCCTTGCTTCTTCTGGATATTCCTCGGTGCGCCCTACATCGAAGCCCTGCGCGGCAACAAGGCGCTGTCGGCGGCGCTGACCGCGATCACTGCCGCCGTCGTCGGCGTCATCATGAATCTCGCTCTGTGGTTCGGCTTGCACGTCATCTTCGGCGAAGTGCGCAACATCGGGCTTGGAATGGACGTGCCGGTGCTCTCATCCATCGACTGGCGCGCGGCGCTGCTGTCGTGTGCTGCCATGATCGCCATTCTGAAGCTGAAGATCGGCATGCTGCCGACGCTTGCGGGATCGGCCCTCGCCGGTGTTTTGTTGCTGGCAGCGAGCGGATAGCGGCTGCGTGCGGCCGTCGCTTCATTGTAGTTCGGGCATTCGGATAGGAACATCATGGCGAGACAACGCTCTTCCCTAGGCTTCCTTGGAATGTTCGGCCGATCAGGCGACCTCAGGCAACTCGACGCCGCGTTACGCGGCGTCGATCTTCATCCCGCCCTTGTGCCGGAGGGAGCAAAGCTCACCATCGTCAATCTGATGAAAGACCACTGGTCTGACGAGCCGCCACTACAAGCCTATCCAGCGGTGGCGCAGCTATTTGGCTATTGTATTGCCGGGCCGGAAGCATTCGAGCAATCCAACGGCCTTCAACATAGGCTGGATGCGGAGCGCCGGCTGGAGGCGGCACTTGAGGCCGGCGACAGCTTCGATGCGCAAATCATACTGATGACGCTGCATGCCAAGCTGATCAGTGGCGAGGTCGTCGAGCGCTATGGGTTGAGGACCGACTGACCGTTTTGACGAGAAGCGTTCTCAGCCGCCCATGCCGCTGCGCGGCAGATGGATAAGATTGCCGAAGCGGGCGCGCAACTTGTCGTCGACCAGCTTCGGGACATGGCGAGGGAAGCGCTCGGCGAGGATGCGTTTCTTCTCGATGATCGCCCGCTGCAAGATGTCGGGCCTGCCTTTCTCGTTCCACTCCTTCGGCGAAAACCGGTCGCCAACCGCCGGGTAGAAATATTCCGTCTGCATCAGCCGCAGCGTCTGCTCGTTGCCGAGATAGTGACCCGGCCCCTTCAGGCAGACGTCGGCGATGGTGTCTATCGACAGCGACTCATCGGTCACCTCGATGCCGCGCACGCAGCGCAGGCAATGGCCAAGCATGTCGTTGTCGATGATCAGGCTTTCCAGGCAGAAACCGAGCAGCGAGGCGTGCATGCCGGCCGATTCGTAGACGAGGTTGAGGCCGGCAAGGCCCGACATCACGTCGGTGATGCCCTTTTCGTAACCGGACTGGATATCAGGCAGTTTCGAATCCGTCATGCCGGCGGCCGAACCACCGGGCAGGTCGTAGAACTGCGCCATCTGGGCGCAGGCAGCCGTCAGCACCGCTTGCTCGGCCGAACCGCCTGACATGGCGCCGGTCCTGAGATCCGAGACGAACGGCCAGGTGCCGAAAATCGCCGGATGCCCCGGCCTGATGGCGTTGACATAGACGAGGCCGGCGAGCACTTCGGCCACCGCTTGCACCACCGCGCCGGCGATCGCCGCCGGCGCTGTGGCGCCTGCCTGGCCGGCCGACAGCAACAGGATCGGAATGCCGCCTTCGACGCAGGCCTCGAGCACGCCGCAGGCGTCCTCGGCGAATTTCATTGGCGGCACGACAAAACAGTTCGAATTGGAGACGAAAGGCCGCGCGCGAAAATTCTCTTCGCCGCCGGCAATGGCATAGAGCATGTCGAGTGCCGGCTTGACGTTCTCGCGCACCGTGAAGGACGTGCCGACATGCTTCGACGTGCCCATCACGCAGGCGTAGAG
>NZ_RZSW01000334.1:0-6876 GCF_003997375.1 Mesorhizobium sp. M5C.F.Ca.IN.020.29.1.1
ATTGCCCGTCGGGCGCCACCGCCAGCCAGACGACGGGCTCGCGATGGCCATCGGGCTGCGTCGGCAGCGGCGGGGGAGCCGGGGGCAGCGGCGCGACGGTCTGCGGTGGAGCCGGGGCTGGAGCAGCCTCCGGCGGTGAGACAGAGGGGGCAAGCGCGACCGCAGATGGCGAAGCAGGAGCCGGCGGCTGTGCCGATTTCGCGCTGGCGCCAGGGTTTGCACCTTGCGGCGGCGGAGGCGCAGCCGACTGTTCAGGCCGCTCGAGCGCTTCCGGCGCTTGGGCCGGTGCGCTGGCGACGTCTTCGCCCTTCGGCGCGCTCGGCGCGGGTTGCTCGGCGGTCAGGCTTTTGCCGGCGTCCTGTGGCTGTCGCCACCAGGGGCCGAGCTGGTCGACCACCAGAGCGAGCACGGCGAGGAACGGAACGACGGCGAAGAGCTGTCGCAGGCGTGGTCGTCTGCCGGGTTGCGTTTCGGCACCCCTGCCGAACAAGGGTATGGCTGGTCCGGGCTTCGACCGGCCCGGCAACAGGCCGGCCCAGAACAGCAGGGCTGCAAGGGCTGAGAAAACGCCCGCTGCCCCGAAAAAAGCCAGGCGCGCGGACGCGAAAGCGTCGCCCGCGCCCTCGCCGCCCAGCGCGAAATACACGCGTGTGAGGCAGAGCATGCCGATCGCCAGCAGCAGCGCGGCGAGCAGCCTGTCGACAAACCTGTTCATCGGGCTCCCCCCTCCGGCCGCTATCAGTTTCGCCCATAATGATGCCGGTCAGCGCCGGGCTTGTCGATGTCCTTCTGTTGATGGCCAATCTCCCCCTTCGTGGGCGAGATTGGCTCTCTCGCCCCTCACCGCAATTCCACCCACACCGGCGCGTGGTCGCTGGCGCCGGGCTCGCCGCGCACTTCGCGGTCGATGCCTGCCCCGGCCAATCGGCGCGCCAGTTTCTTCGAGAGCAATATATGATCGAGCCGCAGGCCGGCGTCGCGCGGCCAGCGGTTGCGGCGATAATCCCAGAATGTGTAAAGCGTTTCTTTCGGGTGCTTCTTGCGCAGCGCATCTAGCCAGCCCTGGTCGAGCAGTGCTGCGAAAGCGGCGCGGCTTTCCGGCTGCACCAGCGCATTGTCGTCATAGGAGCGGGTCGGATAGATGTCGCGCGGCTCGGGCACGATGTTGTAGTCGCCGGCCAGCACCACCGGCAGGCCAGTGTCGAACAGTTCCGCCGCATGCGCGTTCAGCCGTTGATGCCAGGCAAGTTTGTACTGGAATTTCGGGCCGGGCTGCGGGTTGCCATTGGGCGCATAGAGGCAGCCGATGACAATGCCGCTGACCGCTGCCTCGATGTAGCGGGCCTGGTTGTCGCTCTCGTCGCCGGGCAGCGCCTCGCGGATCGGAACGGGTTCTGAACCCCGCGCGAGTATGGCGACGCCGTTCCAGGTCGGCTGTCCCACCCACAACGCGCCATAGCCCGCGGCGGCGAGTGCCGTGCGCGGAAACTGCGTCTGCCTTGCCTTCAGTTCCTGCATGCAGACGATGTCGGGCTTGGCGACAGCCAGCCAGGCCAGCACGTTTTGCAGCCGGCTGTTGATATTGTTGATGTTGAAGGTGGCGATCTTCATTGGGCGGATCAGCGCGCGATGCGCCCGGTCCATGCCTTGACCGCTTCGGCGAGCGTCTTCAGATGGTCGGCGGCGGAGAAGCCGGAGATGCTCTTGCGCGGCTTGAGGTCGTGGTCGCCATCCTCCAGCCACAGCATCTCGATTGCATCCGATAGCGCATAGCCCGCGACCTCGTCCTTCGTGCCGAACTCGTCGCGCGTGCCCTGGCAGATCAGTGTCGGGGTCTTGAGCGCGGCGAGATGCTTGGTGCGCAATTGCGTCAGCTTGGCCGGCGGGTGGAAGGGATAGCCCAGACAAAGCAGCCCCGAGATTTCGCCCTTGGAAAACATCTCGTCGGCGATCATCGAGGCGACGCGGCCGCCCATCGACTTGCCGCCGATGATCAGCGCCCCCGTCACGCCCTTCGCCCTCAGATCGGCGATCGCCTTGACATATTCCGGGTTCACTGTCTCGGCGCGCGGCGGCGGCTTGCGGTGGCCGTAGCGGCGGGCGGCCATGTAGTGGAATTCGAATCGCGCGACGCGGAAGCCGGCTTCGGCCAGCGCCTTGGCCGTGGCGGTCATCGAGGCCGAATCCATTGGCGCCCCGGCTCCATGGGCAAGCAGGACGGTGATGGGGGCGGTTTCGGGCCCGTCGAAGAGGAAGGCGGTCATTGGGTGGCCCGCAGATGAAGGCCGAGTTCCTTCGCGCCCCCCTCTGGCCTACCGGCCATCTCCCCCGCAACGAGAGAGATCACGCACTCTGCCGCTTTCGCCAATCTCCAACGTCGCAGGGATGAACCGGCACTCGAAGCTGCCATTCTCCCACCCTGCGGGAGAGATGGCCGGCAGGCCAGAGGGGGGTGTTCAAGCGCAACCATCGCGATCCCTTGTTCCGTCACCCACTATGGCTGCGCAGCTGCCTCGTCGCAAACCTGCGATTGTAGATACTGGACCTGCGCCGCCAGCAAACCGGGCCATCCAGTCGCATCGATCTCGCCAACCCATCTGCAAGCAGCTTCACGCCCGCGAACTTGTTCCAGCAAGCAGAAATAGGTGGTGTCTCGCCATGATCCGCACAATTGCCCGTTGCCGTCCATCACATCCAGGGCCGAGGCCCAGGTGAACCATCGCCTGATCCATGTACCGACCTTGCCCTCGAGATCGGTGACGCACTGGGCCATGAACGCATCGAGATCACCTTCATTTGCCGCCCAAAACGGGTCACGACCTCCGATGAAACTCCCATCAATGGCATCGAACCCTACTCTGAGAAATAATCTGCTCGATTTCCGATCGCTTTGGGTTTTAAACTGTGCCGAACTTGGATCCTTAACCTCATACCACGCGTCAAAATCCTTCCACAGCTTGGAAAACTTCTTCCACTTGAAGACAGCCGCGATCGAGCAGTCATACTGCCCGTATCGGCGGTCCGTGTAGCAATCGAGCTCGATGCTGAAATCGGTCAGATTATCGGCAGACGCGACAACAAGCTTGGCGCTGTCCGGCTTGAACCATCGCGCGCCAAGGCGTGAGCGAAGCTCTTCGGCAACGGTTGCTCGGATGGTTTTTGCATCGAGCATCACGTTTGGTCTTACCCCGCCGTGCGCGCCAGTTGCAGATCGATGAACTGTATCCCCTTGGCCGCCATGCGCGCCCATTCGGAGTTGGCGTCGAGTTCGAGGTAGCGTGCCCAGTGGCGGCGCGCCTCGGCCAGGTTGCCGGCGTCGAACTCCAGCCTCGCAAGGTTGAACACCGCATCGGCATAATCGGCATCGAGCGCGATCGCCTTTTGTAGATGCCGTCGCGCCGAGGCCTCTCGGCCTTGCTCGGTCATCAGCCCGGCCAGATTGAACCAGGCCTCGACAAAGCCGGGGTCACACTTGATGGCGCGGGCATAGTCATGCGCCGCCGCGGCCGCGTGGCCGGCGCCGCGCAGACAATTGGCGCGGTTGAAGGCGGCGATGGCGTCGGTCGGGTCGATGGCCAAGCAGCGCTGGTAGAGTGCGGCCGCCTGTTCGTGACGTTCAGCCTCTTCCGCGGCTTCAGCGTCGGCGAACAGTTCTTCCAGCGTGTCGTCATCCGGCGACCCAAAGTCGAACAGCAGCTGGCCGTCGAGTTCGCTCTGGCCACCATCGAGATAGATCGCATCCGCGCGCCCGCGCTGTGAGCCGACATTCAGCGACTTGGCGGTGAGCGAAGCCACCGGGCCGGAGCGGTGCACCGAGCGCGCGATTGCGCCCCACGAGGCGCCGCCGGCGACCAGCCCGGCATATTTGCGGGCCAGGATCAGGTCGCGAAACGAATAGGGCTCGCAATCATTCTCGAAGGCATCGAAGAGACTGAGAAGGTCGAGGTCGGATGCGGCCAATCGCGACTGATCGAGAAGCGACTGCCGCGACAGGGCCGAGGCCTCCGGCGCCTTCATCAGCCCTAGCAGGCGCAAAAAACCGCTTTCGCTGATCAGCTTTCGGCCGGCCGCGCGCTCGGCCGCGACGCGGCGCTCGATCTCGGCATCCCCGGCCTTGGCGAGAAGTGAGCGGCCGAACACCACATGGCTAGTGCGGCGCGTGACGCCGCGCCTTAACTGGGCGTGCTGGCGTTCAACCTCGCGCGCCCCCAGCCTCAGTGGAAACGCCGCCAGCGCGCCGATGGCGCCGAAGACGGTGCCGGCAAGCGCCGTCACGCCTTGCTCTTGCCGACGGCCTTCAGCAAATTGGCCTTGAGCGGGTTTTCCTTGGCCGCGCTGGCCTTGCCCTTGGCGGCAGGCTTTGCCGCCTCATCGGCCTTGCTCTTCGACTTGGCCGGCGGCTTGGCCGATTGCGACAGGCTGGCCTTCAGCGCATCCATCAGGTTGATCACGTTGCCGCGCTCGGGGGCGGCCGCGATGATCGGCTTGTGGCCCTTGAGCTTCTCGCGGATCATCGCCATCAGCGCGATCTCGTAGCGATCCTCATAATTCTTCGGATCGAAGGTGGTTTCCTTCTGCTTGATCAGCGCTTCGGCGAGCTGCAGCATTTCCGGGTCGGGCTTGCCGGCCGGGATGTTGCCGAAATATTCGGCCGTACCGCGCACTTCATTCGGGTTCCTCAAGGTGCAGACGAACATGCCGTTCTCGCGCGCGCCGATCGTCACGACGCGCTCGCGGCTGGACAGCACCAGCCGCGCGATCGCCAGCTTGCCCGACTTGCGCATCGCTTCGCGCAGCACCGCGAAAGTCTCCTCCGCCATCGCGCCATCGGGCGCCAGATAATAGGGCGCGTCCTGGTAGATGAAGTCGACCGAATGCTCGTCGACGAAGGCTTCGATGTTCATCGTGTGGTTGGATTCGATGCGCACCGCCTCGAGGTCGGCATCGTCGATGATGATGTACTGCTTATCTTCGTATTCGTAGCCCTTGACCAGATCCGAGCGCTCGACCAGCCCGAGCTCGGGATCGACCGGCTTCATATTGATGCGGTTGTGGGTGTCCTTGTGCAGCTGATTGAAGCTGATCCGCTCGCTGGCACTCGTCGCCGGATACAGCCGGACCGGACAGCTGACGAGACTGAGCTTGAGGTAACCTTTCCAACTTGCCCTGGGCGCCATGAAAGTCTCCTACGCGGCCGTGCACTGTCGAACTGTTCGCAGCGCTTCGTCCAAAGGACGAACAACGCTGCGCAAAACCTACTTCGCCCTCACAATACCGGCAAATCCCTAGCGAAATCTTCCATGTTGGCCCAGGGATCGCCGGAGGTGGCCAGAAGGCCCGGCAGCGAAGAATAATTCAAATCTTCCGGAGCGTCGATGGATTCCAGATCGGACCAACTCACCGGCGTCGAGGCCGGCAGGTTGGTGCGGGCGCGCAGCGAATAAGGTGCCGCCGAGGTGTGGCCGCGCGCATTGCGGTGATAATCGATGAAGATGCGCCGTTTGCGGTTGTCCTTGCCCATGGTGGTGGTGAAGATGTCGGGCGCGGAGGTGGCCAATGCCGAGGAAATGGCGCTGGTCGCCTGGTGCAGTTTCTTCCAGTTCTGTTTTTGCGTTACCGGCACGGTGATGTGTATGCCCTTGCCGCCCGACGTTTTCGCGAACGGCATCAGCCCCATCGCCTCCAGCTCGGCGCGGATATGCACTGCCGCCTCGACCACCTCGCGCCAGCTAATCCCCTCGCCCGGGTCGAGGTCGAAAACGATCAGGTCCGGTCTGTCTAGCCGCGTGCGGTGGGTGCCCCAGGTGTGGAACTCGACGACGCCGAACTGCGCCAGCGCCAGATAGCCCTTGGCATCTTCCACCGACAGATAGGATTTAGTCTCGCCCTCGGAATTGGTCGTCTCGAAGGTCGCCACCGATGAAGGCATGCCGGTGAAGGCATGGCGCTGGAAGAAACAGTCCTGCGGCTTGCCGGTCGGGCAGCGCACCAGCGACACCGGGCGGCCGAGGATGTGCGGCAGCATGAAGTCGCCGACCAGCGCGTAGTAGACGGCGATGTCGAGCTTGGTCGGTCCGGTTTTGCCGAACAACCGCCGCGTCGGATTGGTCACCCAGATTGTGGCGAGATCGGCTTCCGCAATCAGCCGCTTGCGCTTGGCCGACACCGGCGTCGATAGGCCGACGTCGCGCAGTCCGCGGAACACCGCATGGCGCAGCGCATTATCGGTGGTCCGGTTGGCATAGTGGATATGGGCCGAAAGCAGTGGCCGCACCCAGTTCATCTCGCGCATGATCTCGCGCGGAACCCCTTCGGGTGCAGACGCGCCGGCGCGCAAGGGCTCCAGCCGAGCCAGCAGGTCGGCGGCGGTGGCGGCGTCGAAGCCGGTGCCGACCTTGCCGCGATAGTGCAGTTCGCCATCCTCGAATTCGCCGAGGCCGAGTGCGGCCAATCCCTCGGCTGCATCGGAGGTGGTATAGCCGGCGATGATGAAGTCGCCGTTCTTCAGCGCCTTGATCTTGGTCCAGGTCTTGGTGCGGCCGCTCTGGTAGATTGCCGTTGCGCGCTTGGAAACGACGCCTTCTAGTCCCATCTCGGAAGCCTGGGCGTAGAGCGCCTGGCCATCGCCTTCGACGTGATCGCTGAACTGGATGGCGGAGTTGGCGCCCAAGCCGGACAGCAATTGCGACAGCAGCGCCTTGCGCCGGCCGAGCGGCGCTTTTCTCAGGTCCCAGCCGTCGAGATGCAAGAGATCGAAGGCGTAGAAGTGGAGCTTGTTGCCGGCGCCTTCGGCCAGCGCGTCCTGCAAAAGAGCGAAGCGGCTGATGCCCTTGGCGTCGAGCACGACGATCTCGCCATCTATAACAGCCTCACGAC
>NZ_RZSW01000335.1:0-6871 GCF_003997375.1 Mesorhizobium sp. M5C.F.Ca.IN.020.29.1.1
ATCCTCGTTGGTCATGCGAATGCACCCGGAGGAGTTGGCCTGTCCGACGGTCCATGGCTGGTTGGTGCCGTGGACGCGATAAAGGGTGTTGCCGATATACAATGCGCGCGCGCCCAATGGATTGTTCGGTCCTCCCTCGACATGCGCGGGCAGGAAGCGGCCTTTTGATGCTTCTCTGGATCGCATTTCGGCCGGCGGCCGCCAATCTGGCCAGTTCTTTTTGCTCGAAATCGTGGCGCGGCCGGACCACTCCAATCCCTCTTTTCCAACGCCCACCGTGTATCGCAGTGCCCTGCCGTTCCCCAGGATGTAGTAAAGCCGCCGCTCCGTGGTGTTGATCACGATCGATCCCTTCGGTTGAGCCTCGCTGAAATGCACGATCTCCCTAGGGATTGCCGACCACTCGGGCCGGATTTCTCCATCCGAAGTCTGGTCGGGAGCGGCAGGGGAGACCAGCACATTTCTTGCCGGATCGTAAGTCCAGCTTCGTGGGTCATAACCGCCATTCGATTGGGCCTGGGCTGGCGCCATGGCGGCAATCGATGTGGCGGCTATCAGAACTGATGCGCACAATCTCCGGATAAAGCGCGGGCTGACCAGGACTTTGCGTCCCGCAACGCTGAGGGGAACAGGCAAGTTCGCCAGCCGGATCATGATTGCCGCCACCAAGAACGATCCCTTCTGCCTCCAGGCGTTCGGCCGGCGATCACCTGATTCCAGCGCGCACCATATCGCTTTGCTGACGGTTCGCAACATTTGGCACCAAATGCTCGTGCGCAATCCAATTGGACTTCCAATTCTGCGATGCGCACGATAGAGTGAATCGGCGGATCAACCATGAAACAAGCGACGCGGGCCATCGCTCGTGCGTCCCTTTGCGATAGGACCGATTTTGACGGGACGCGATACCTGCCATGCGGATCGGTGCTCGGGAGCCAGGGCTGCTTTCTTTGCTTGCGGTCTTTCGACGATCCTGGCGTTCGGCCTTGCCTCGTCGCAGGCCAACGCCGCCGAACCGCGCTGGCCTGCCGGCCCGTACAGCTATATCACCGTCGATCAGTCGGTGGCCGACGCGCTGGTCGAGCTAGGCCGCAACATGCGGACGCCCATGCGTATCAGCAAACTCGTCAAGGGGCGTTTAAGCGCCGGCATGCCGGTTGGAACGGCCCGCGAGTTTCTGCAAGAGATCTGCAATCGATATGGGTTGGTCTGGCATTTCGACGGTATCGTCATGAACGTCGCGACCGAAGCTGAAGTCCGGACGGAAATGATCCCGCTTGATGCCAATATGGCTGCCAGTGCGGAAGATCGGCTTTCGCGGCTGGGGGTCATCGACCCGAAGTTTCCTATAAAGGTGTCCAAGCAAGACGATGTTGTCTCGGTATCGGGGCCGCCGTCCTACGTTGAACTTGTCAGGAAAACGCTGGGAGTTCCTGCGGCGCCGAGCACGAAGCAGGATGATGGCAAAGTTGTTCCGGTCCGCGTTTTCCGCGGAAGGCAGGCGGAGGCGCAGAATGTTCCCTCCGGCAAACCGAACTAAGGAAGCAGGAGGGCAGGTTCATGCAAATCGCGCCGATTGGAGCCCTGGAAGCTACACTGGCAAACTTGACCACCAGCATAGCTTCGCAGCAGCAGATCACCGCCGGCACGGCAGCCCAGCCGGGTAACCGAATGGTGGGTGCCAATCAGGAAAAGCACGATGCCGCAAAGGTTACGATGCCTGAACGCGGTGATGTCGCTACACGGGCAGGCCAGCAGGTGGCGCAGGCATCTTCAGGAGCCAGTCCTGCAATGGCCGGACAATCCTCCAAACTGGAAAGGACCGAACCGGTCGCCGAACACAAGCTGTTCGACTATCTGGCCGAGGTGGAAAAGGCAGGGGGCGGGGCGTTTGAGGATCCGTCGGCATTGTTCGGTTCTGCGGTTCAGTCGCTGGAAGGAACCATGCAGCAGGTCCAGAAGGCCATTGGCCAGGCAAATGCCCCAGCGAATGCTGAAACGGCCGCCATGCAGGACGGCGCCGGCAAGGCCGCCCCATCAGCCAAGGAAGGCGAAAACGCCACCGCAAAAAATGCTGAGCAACTCCTCGAACGATCCATTTCGGTGATGTGGGCAGCCGCCAATCTCGAGGTGGTCACGAGCAGCGTGACGGCCGTTACGTCGTCCGCCAGCACGCTTATCAAGCAACAGTGAGCGCTACGGAGTGTTCGTGCACACACTATCCTTGCAGCGGCGGTCAACACTATTGAATCGATTCGGCGTCCGGTGCCGCGTCGCGCTCGTTGTGGCGGCCATGCTTGTGCTCCAGGCGTGCTCGGTTGAGCTGTATTCCGACCTCAACCAGCGGCAGGCCAACGAGATCGTGGCCACGCTGATGCGTCACGGGATTCCGGCCCAACGCGAGGCCGGCAAGGACGGCAAAATGACGGTTTCCGTACAGAAGGACCGTTTCGCCGAAGCCATGGCGATTCTCGACGAAAGCGGATTGCCCAAACAGGAATTCCAGACGCTCGGCGACGTGTTCAAGAGAGACCGGCTTGTATCCTCGCCGGTCGAAGAGCGGGCAACGATGATCTACGGCTTGAGCCAGGAGCTTTCGCAGACGATCTCGGATATCGACGGCGTAATTTCCGCTCGCGTTCATCTCGTATTGCCGGAAAACGATCCCCTAAGACAGCGACTGGTGCCATCGTCAGCTTCCGCCTTCATTCGGCATCGCGCGTCCGTCGCGATGAATGAGCTGATCCCGCAGGTCAAGATGTTGGTGGCAAAGGGTATCGCCGGGCTGACCTATGACAATGTATCCGTCACGCTCATTCCGGTGACCCCGACGGTCCCTGAGCAAGGCATCGGCGAGGCAGGTTTCACAACATTCCTCGGCCTCTGGCTGCATCCCGACAGCGTCGCCGCCGCGATGTGGCTGTTTTACGGCATGACGGCGGCCATACTCGCGCTGGCTGCCCGGCTAGCCTACGTCCAATGGTATAGACGGCCCGGTGTCTATGCGCTCGATGCTTCGGCAATGCCTGTGAAGAAGACATGATCCAGGCCGGCTCGAAGCAGACTGCCAGCCCGGAATGGCGGGCATTCATGTCCAATCCCGCAGGCTATGCTGATGCGGCCCGGCTAGCGGAATGCTTTGACGGCACGATCGGCGAGGCTGCCTGCGAGCGCATGTTGCGGTCGCAACGCCTGCATGAGCGATTATCGCAGCTTCTGCTCGACCATTATGGACTCACTTGCGCAATTTCCGACGAGCCCCCCAACGCGGTGGATCGGGCGATCGCTTTGTCGTCGGGTGAGGAGTTGGAGGAAGTTGCGCTTCGTGCCGGCGCGATCTACTGGGCCGGCAGTCTGGTCACCGCCATCAATAAACGCCAAGCCGCCGCATTGCAGGCAGCACTCGGCCCGGAAATCTGCGCTTTCGCAGTCGCCAACCGCGATCTGACCGGTCCAATGCAGCCGTTGGAGCCGATGGAAGATATTCATCGTCGTGTCTATGCCGACGGCTTGCGTTGCCTTGGCGCCTGGTGTCAGGCGATGCCCGGCGACACGAGCATGCGAGTTCGCCTCAAGCTGATGCCGCATGAGCTTGTTGACCAGACGACGGCCAAACCATTTTCGGAAGCTGGTCCGGCGATTGTTCGACGGGCGATGAGTTAGACGAGATGGGCGAACCGGGCAAAGCGACCACTGGTGTGCCGAGGCGCCCTAAAGGCCGGATCCTGCGCGCTGCCGAGGCACGCGCCTGGCGAGATGGGCACGCCTTTCTCGACGAAGCCAGGCGTGCTGCGCAGCAGTTGCGTGACGCCGCGCGGCGAGCCTATGCGGCCGAATATGCGCAGGGCTACGAAGACGGTAAGGCGCAAGGCGGCGCGGATGCCGCGCGTTTGGTGAGCGAGACGGCGGTCAAGGTAGATCGCTATCTTGGTGGGCTGGAAGCCGAAATCATCGATCTAGCCCTCGATGTCGTCAGGCGAGTGCTGGGAGAATTCGACGTCAGCATGGTTGTCGCCAAGGCGGCCAGGCAGGCGGTCGCTGACATTCGCCGCGCCAAATATCTGAAGGTCCGACTTCATCCCGCTTCCGTTAACAAAGTTCGCGACGAACTGAACGCGGTCCTGCGCGAGAGTGACTTGGGCATGACGGTCGAGATCGATGCGGATGATACGCTCGCGAGGGGCGCCTGCATCCTCTTGACCGATATTGCCGTCATTGACGCCAGCATCGACGCACAGCTCAGTGCCTTTGCCGCTGCGATTTCATCAAAGGCCGAGGCGCCGACATGACAAGTCCCGCCATCGAGATCGAGAGCCGCCTCGCATCGATCGTTCCGAACCTGCGTTCCGGTCTGCGTGACGATGCCAGCCGACCCAGAAAAGGGCGTGTACGGCGAGCGACCGGCACGGTCATTCATGCGACGGTGGAGGAGGTTCGGATCGGCGAGATATGCAAACTCGTCGATCCCAGGACCGGCACGGCGACCAAGGCGGAAGTCGTCGGGCTCATGGACGACATGGCAATCCTTGTTCCGCTTGGCGATCTCACCGGCCTTTCAAGCCTCACGGAGGTTATTGCGACCGGAAAGACCCAAACGGTTTCCGTCGGGCCCGGCCTGCTTGGTCGGGTGATCAACGCGTTCGGCGAGCCATTGGATGGCAAGCCGCTTTCGCCGGGTGGCATTACCGGCAGCTATCCGGTCAATGCCTATCCGCCATCTCCGCTGGAGCGCAGTTTGATTTCCGAGCCTATCCAGCTCGGGATCCGCGCCCTCGATGGGCTTCTCACCTGCGCGCGGGGGCAGCGCGTCGGAATCTTCGGCGAGCCTGGTGTCGGCAAGTCGATCCTGCTTTCGGATATCGTCAGCGGCACCGACGCAGATGTTGCCGTGGTTGCTCTTGTCGGCGAACGCGGACGTGAAGTGCGCGAATTCGTCGAGCATCAGCTTGGCCCGGACGGGCTGGCGCGGGCAATCATCGTCGTCGCGACGTCCGACCGGCCGGCGATCGAGCGCGTCAAGGCCGCTTATGTGGCGACCAGCATTGCCGAATATTTTCGCGACCAGGGCAAGCATGTATTGCTGGCAATGGACAACATCACGCGGTTTGCCCGTGCGCAGCGCGAGATTGGCCTCGCTTCAGGCGAGCCGCCGACGCGTCGCGGTTTTCCATCTTCGCTTTTTGCAGTTCTGCCCCAATTGCTCGAGCGCTCAGGGCCTGGCCGCGTCGGCTCCATTACAAGCCTTTACAGCGTTCTTCTGGAGGGCGATGGCACGCTGGATCCGGTTGCCGAAGAAATCCAGGCGCTTCTCGACGGGCATGTTTTTCTGTCAAACGAACTTGCGCAGCGCGATCATTTCCCGGCCATCGACGTGCTTCGCAGCCGCAGCCGGCTCATGGACACGGTGGTGCCGGCTGAGCATCGGTCGGACGCCGGCCGCTTGCGGGAGCTGCTCGCCCGCTACGCCGACGTCGAATTGCTGCTGCGCGTCGGTGAATACGAGAAGGGCAGTGATGCGGTGGCGGACGAGGCGGTGGCGAAGATCGACACCATCAACACCTTCCTGCGACAGCCGTCGGCCACACACGAGACCATCGAGAGGACACGCGAACGCATGCGGGGGATTGTCAATGAAAGATCGTGACATGATCGCACGATTGCACGACCTCAGGCGCCGCGGTGAAAAGCGCGCAAACGAAGCGGTCATAAGGAGATATGCGGCTGCGCAGCGGGCCGCCGGGGAGGTTCAGGAAGCAGCCGTCGCGGTCAGGGAGCACCTCCAGCGCACAGCCGACGCCGAGGATGCAGCGTTCGGTTCGCTTGTTGGACAACCGGTGAAGGCGGTCAGCCTTTACAGGCTTCAGGGACAGTTCGAGATCGCCGCCAGGCAAACCGAACGGCTCCGGGAAGACGAGAAGATGGCCGGCGTCACCGGGCAACGACGCAAAGCGGAGTTATCGGCAGCCCGCAATGATCATCGCGCGAGCATGAAGGCCGTGACGAAACTGGACGGGCTGCTGGAGCATCTGACCAAACGCACTGCGCGTCGTCGCCTCGCGCTTGCCGAGCTTTCCGAGGAAGACGAGCGCAGTCCACTGCGCTTGCCCACAGAACGATAGTCCAATCCGTCATCGTGAATATGGAAGTGTGATGCCTCAGGCCTTGGCGTCGGCAAAAAAGAAAGCGCGCGCAGAACCGGTGAGACGCACACCCTCGAGCGTTGGCGAGCCGCTGACATTGGAGTCTGTTGCGGCTGTGGAGGTTGAGGCATTGAACGCCTTCTACCGCCGCCGTGCTCCCGCACAGATCTCGGTTGTCGGGAAAACCATGGCGATCGCGGCCGTCTGGCCGGCAACGAAACCTCAGGACCAGCCGCTATGCACGATTTCGTTTACTGCCGGAGGCACGGCGGGCAAATTGCGCCTGCCGCTTTCTGTCGTCGAACGAGGGCTTGCCAAGGCTGACGAGCTAGTCGACGTGAAACGACTGGCACCCGCTCACGCCGCGCTGCTGATGGAGTCCGTATTCGAAGAAGATCTCGAATGGATCGAGAGCAGGCTGGGCGAGAGGATCGCTATCACCTCGATCGAACCAAGAGACACCGTTTTGGATAAAAGCGCGTTCGCGTTCGTCCTGACCAGCAAGGACGAAACCATAGATTGCGCCTTGCACACCGATGGCGTTGGTCTGGCCGTGCGGGCCGGGGGCTTTCTCGACGAGATCGTGAAAGCGAGGCCATCAATTCCTGCCGAATTCCCGTTGCCGGTCTGCCTTTGGCGCAATGCGCTTACGATCAGCCTTGGCGAGCTTCAAGGTCTGCAGCCCGACGATGTGGTGCTTTTCGATGACGAAGAGGAAGAGGCGGCATTCG
>NZ_RZSW01000336.1:0-6855 GCF_003997375.1 Mesorhizobium sp. M5C.F.Ca.IN.020.29.1.1
CGACCAGGTCGTTCATGACGTCGCGATCCAAAAACTGCCGGTGCGCTTTCCGATCGATCGCGCCGGCTTCGTCGGTGCCGATGGGGCGACCCATTGCGGCGCCTTCGATACGATTTTTTTGGCGACGCTGCCCGGTTTCGTCGTCATGGCCGCGGCGGACGAGGCGGAACTGCGCCACATGGTGCGCACGGCGGCAAGCTACGATGAAGGCCCCATTGCCTTCCGCTACCCGCGCGGCAACGGTGTCGGCGTCGACCTGCCGGAGCGTGGCTCGGTTCTCGAAATCGGCAAGGGCCGTATCGTCAGGGAGGGCACCAAGGTTGCGCTGCTTTCCTTCGGCACGCGGTTGCAGGATTGCCTGGCTGCGGCCGAGGAGCTCGGCGCGGCAGGGCTTTCCACCACGGTCGCCGATGCTCGTTTCGCCAAGCCGCTCGACGAGGATCTGATCCGGCGGCTGGCGCGCTCGCACGAAGTGCTGGTGACAGTGGAAGAGGGCGCGGTCGGCGGCTTCGCCAGCCACGTGCTGCAATTCCTGGCCCATGAAGGGCTGCTGGAAAACGGCCTGAAGGTACGCCCGCTTGTGTTGCCGGACGCATTCATAGATCACGCCAAGCCTGAAAAGATGTACGCCGACGCCGGGCTGGACGCCGCAGGCATCGTGCGCACCGTCTTCGTGGCGCTAGGACGCACCGCCAGCGCGCAAAGCGCCTGAATCAAAGTCTCAACGGCTTGAATCAGCTTCCCGACGCGCGGCCGTAACTGACTATTTGTGTTGTTATTTGGCATTCGCCTAGGGTGTCTCTGGTCTCGCGGCCAATCTTCTCAGAAGCAGAGTAAAATCCTGACGATTGCTACCGTGTGTGAAGGGCAGAAATGGGTGGTTTCGTGCCGTTCGATTGTCGACTGGAAATGAGCAACCAGCGCCACTTCCGGACATTTGCGAAAGCGATTCCAGGGCAGATTTGGAAGAGCGGACATTCGACATCCTCATATCAATTCATCAGCTTCGGCTCCGGGAATACCCATGTGCGATCTAAAATTTGCGTGCGCGGGTGATAGAGGCGGACCCAGCAACTCCAGCCTGGTGTAATCGAAATACAGTTGGCAATCTTTCCGTCGCAGCCAACGAACTGGATATCGACCGATCCATCCGCCCCGGGCGAGGCCCCAGTCCGCGCGGGAGCAAGCGGGAGGACACGAGTCCGACCGTGCGCTGCCGGAGGTCCTCGTTAGCTCGGGAATGCCTGTTGTGCTATCGTCCTAAAGTCTCTCGGGCCGCCGAGGGTCTCGCATGATCTTCCGTTCGAGGGAGAGCATCTGTGACGGAATTTGAAACGAAACTGAAGTTGGCCGCCAAGCTTGCCGCGAAAGGCAGGGTTTCGCGTCGCGACTTTGTTCAGCTGGCCCTCGCCGCCGGCCTTACCGCCACGGCCGCCAATGCGATGTTCGTGCAGACGGTGCGCGCCGAGCCCAAGAAGGGCGGCACCTTGAAGATCGGCATAGGCGATGCCGCCGCCACCGATTCACTGGACCCGGGTAGTACCAACGTCAACCGGTTCACCGGCACCGCGCTATTCGGAACCTTGTCGAATGGCCTAACCGAGATCGATTCCAAGGGCAATGTGGTCCCCGACCTCGCCGAGAGTTTTGAGCCGTCAGACGGCGCCAAGAAGTGGGTGTCCAAACTGAGGAAGGGAGCCACCTTTCACAATGGCAAGACGGTTACCGCCGACGATGTCGTGGCCTCGGTCAGGCATCACAACGTCGAGGGCACGAAATCGGTGATGAAATCGCTCTTGGCTTCGGTCAAGAATGTCGTCGCCGACGGTGCCGAGACGGTGGTGTTCGAACTGGACGGCGGCAATGCCGACTTCCCCTACATCATGTCGGACATCCCGGTCATGCCGGCGAAAGAGGGCGGCGTCGACTGGGAGTCGGGCATCCGCACCGGCCCCTACATGCTCGAGACATTCGAGCCCGGCGTCATCGCCACCTTCAACAAGAACCCGAACTACTTCAAATCCGACAAGGGCTGGTTCGACCGTGTCGAATGCCTGGCGATCAATGATGTAACGGCGCGCACCAACGCGCTATACACCGGCGAGGTCCACTACATGGATCGCTGCCATCTGAAGACGCTCGACATTCTGAAGCAGAACCCCGATCTCGTGATCTCGGAGACGACGGGCTACGGCCACTACGTCTATGTCATGAACGTCCAGAAGGCGCCCTTCGACAATCCCGATGTGCGGAATGCGATCAAGTACTCGCTCAATCGCGACGAGATCGTGCAGAAAGTGTTCCTTGGCCACGGGGCAGTCGGCAACGACAATCCGATCGCACCGACCGTCAAGTTCGCGATCGATCCGCAGCCGAAGCATGTCTACGACACCGACATGGTCAAGAGCCTCCTCAAGAAGGCGGGGGCCGAGAACACCCAGTTCGACCTGTCGGTCGCGGATGCCGGGTTCACGGGTGCGACCGACTCGGCTCTCCTGTGGCAGGAGCATGCCCGGGCGGCCGGGCTCAACCTGAATGTGATCAGGGAGCCCAATGAAGGCTACTGGGACAATGTCTGGCTCAAGAAGCCGTTCTACGCCTCTTACTGGGCCGGCCGGCCGACGTGCGACTGGATGTTCACCACCGCCTATGCGGCGGAAGCGGTGTGGAACGAAACGTTCTGGAAAAATCCGCGCTTTAATGAGCTGCTCGTCGCCGCCCGCTCGGAGACCGACGATACCAAGCGTGCCGGCATGTATGCCGAAATGCAGCAATTGCTGCATGACGACGGCGGGCTGGTGAACCTGGTCTTCAACTCCTATGTCGATGCCCACACCACGGCTCTCGCCCATGGCGAGGTGGCCTCGAACTGGCCGATGGACGGGCAGAAGATCGCCGAACGCTGGTGGTTCGCCTAGGCCGCGTACTCATAAACTGGGATGGCGGACCGGACGCGTTTGATGTCTCCTTGTCCCCCAACAGCGGCTTCGGAGCGGACATCGCAGCAGGTCGGAGTTGGGCCACAAGCGGAAATCCGTGGCGCGCGTCCAGGGTCCATCAATTGCCTCTGATCTTGGACAACGCGTCCTTTGCGTAAATGCCAACCAGAGCTTCATTCTGGAGTGCCACGAGCGCAGGTATCGCAGCTTGTGCCGGAGGCCCGATCTTGCCCAGCGCCTCGATGGCCTCCCGGCGGAGATACTCAATCTTGAGCGCTTCAACCAAAGCCGGAACGGCTTGTAATGCCGCTGGTCCAAACCAGCCCAGTCGCTTTGCTGCATACTGCTGGGAAAAGGGATTGCCGGTCTCAAGCTCCGCTTCCAGGCTCGTCACGGTGACGTCCAGCGGCAGCGCAGCGATACGGACACCGTCGTTCAGGCGCTCCCGGACGCTTGCGTGTTCATAATCCCATTTGAACGAGAGGTGTAAGGTGTCGGGAAGGTTTTCGAGCCCTTTCTGGTCTAAACCCGGTCGGAACTTCAGGAGTATTTGTCTCGCTTCTTCCCGGCGACCGAGCTGCGCCAGCACGGAACTGAAAGGTAGAAAGAGCGCAGTTGCGTCTGGGTTTCGCCTGACGCCTTCTCCGAACACGTCAGCCGCTTGTTTCAGATCGCCCATTGCAAAAAGCGCCAATCCACGCGCGAGAACGTAGTGGCTTGGATAGTTCGGGTTGAGCCGCATGGCGGTCGCGACGAAATTCAGCGCCTCTGCAGGTTCGCCTGAGATCGTCAGCGCCCAAGCCGTTGCGATATGTGCCTCGGGGTCGTTGGGGTCCAATGCAATCGCTCGACCGGCATTCCTGCGTGCGTCTTCGGCCAGGCCTTGAAAAACGTCCCGCAATGCCTCGACTGTATAAGACAGTGACGTTGGATATTTCTTGGCCAGCTCTGCGTAATCGTGAGCTCCCCACCAGAAATATGGTTCGTCCCTACCGAGTTCTTTACCCCAGAGTGACTCAACGACGCGGAAGTAGGCCAGCGCCAGGGCGGCATAAGCGCGCCCATATTCGGGATCAAATTCGGTTGCTTTTTTCAAGGAAGTAATGGCGGCAGCTGTGTCCTTTGCGGTGTAACGGAGATAAAGGCTCCAACCCTCTTCGAAAGCTTCCTTGGCTGCAATATTGTCCGGCTTGGCGCGGGCGATTTCGGTTTTTTCGGTGGTGGTGAGATTGACCTTCAACGCTTCGACGATCTTTGCGACAAAAACGTCCTGAACCGCAAAAATATCAGCGACGTTTCCATCGAACCTGTCCGCCCACACATGCCCGGCGGTGAGGGCATCGATGAGCTGGGCGTTGACGCGCACCTGCTCGCCGGCTCGCCGTACGCTGCCCTCGAGAACGTAACGCACGCCAAGTTCTTCTGCGACCTGACTGATTTTCACCGGCTTGCCGCGGTAAGCGAATGTCGAGTTTCGCGCGATTATGAAGAGGCCGGAAACCTTTGAAAGGTCGGTGATCAAGTCATCGGTCATGCCATCAGTAAAGGTCTCTTGCCCCGCCTCGTCGGACATATTGGTGAACGGCAACACAGCGATGGATGGCTTGTCAGGCAGCGGGAGCACCATTCGTGCCTTCGAGGCCACCTCGACCGGCGATCCTGAACCGCCCCCGACGACCTTCCAAAGTGCTACACCTCCGGCGATCAGGATCAGCGCCGTCGCCGCGACTGTCAGCCGGCGCCATTCGATATGACGTTTGCGTTTTGCTGGAACTGCTCCGGACGCGGCGCGTGTCCGCGGGCTCACCCGATACAGGCGAACAGGTTTTTCGATATTCTTGAGTTGTTGTTCACCCAAAAACTCGAACTCAACATCCAGCTTTCTCTCGACCTGATCGAATGCCGTTCCAGAAATCAGGACGCCCCCGGGTTCGGCCAAT
Source organism: Mesorhizobium sp. M5C.F.Ca.IN.020.29.1.1 (assembly GCF_003997375.1). Lineage (NCBI taxonomy): Bacteria > Pseudomonadati > Pseudomonadota > Alphaproteobacteria > Hyphomicrobiales > Phyllobacteriaceae > Mesorhizobium > Mesorhizobium sp. M5C.F.Ca.IN.020.29.1.1. The sequence goes on from NZ_RZSW01000336.1 coordinate 4,880, forward strand.
CCTTCCAGTCTCCCCGCGACATTCACGCCGTCGCCATAGATGTCCTGCCCCTCGACAATCACATCGCCAAGGTTTACGCCAATGCGGAATTCGAGCTGTCTTTCCTTCGGCAGTTCGGCGTTGCACTCCGCCATAGTCCGCTGGATTTCAACGGCGCAACCGACCGCGTCGACCACGCTGGAGAATTCTAACAGCGCGCCGTCGCCCATGAGCTTCACGATGCGCCCCTTATGAGCGGCGATCTTCGGATCGATCAGGTTCTCGCGGGTACTCTTCAGGCGCGCGAGGGTATCCGCCTCATCGGCTTCCATAAGGCGGCTGTAGCCAACGATGTCGGCGGCAAGTATCGCCGCAAGCCTGCGCTCCATGGAGGTTTCCGGCGCTGGGCAACTGTTTCCATGATAATAGAGTATCGCTTCGGAGCCTAGACCTGCTCTGGTCGGCTTTGGGTCAGGGAACGCTGGTTGGGGTGAGCGTCGGCCATGGGGCAGCGAAATGGGCTGATGAAGGTGAGCTCAGGGTCATGGGCGTGAATTCGGCCCGGTCGCGAACGAACCACCGCCAAGGGGTCATCTTCTGCCTTCCGCACCGGTACTAGTGTCAGATTTTTCCACTAGAACCACATATCGCGCACGCAGCGACCATCGCGCGGCAGGTCCTCGAACTTGTGGAGACCATCGAAATGGTCGATTGGGAGGTGGGCGATGGCGTCAGGCGGCGCAAGCCTCACATTGACGGCGATTCGAGTGCGACCGGCGGCACTGGAGCGCAAACTACGCCAGGCCAGAACGCAGGCGCATCTCGGACAGAACAGGATCTCGAGCGAGGGGGCATCTTTTCCGGCGCGCGTATAAGACCTTGTCGATCCCGCAACGCGAATGCGTTTGTCCACATAATCGTAAGCCCACAGTGCGCCATAGCGGCGGCACAGCGTGCAATTGCAGGCTGTGATCGAGCCGGGATCGCCCTCCAACGTCCAGTGGGCCGCGCCACAATGGCAGGTTCCGGTCAGCATCCGTCCTCCTTCACGTTCTGGCAGCAAAACGGCATATCGTTCCCAACATTGTGCCGGACCTGGTGCGATATTCAACAAGTTGTGGCGCGGCCTGCTTTCCCCCAAGATGTTCGTTGTCCTTCCCAATATCCTTGCCTTCGTGACGGGCTTTCGCCATGAAGGCCGATGAACTCCCCTTTGCCAGCCAGCCGACGCCAGCGGCTCGACGAACTTCTCGTCGCGCGCGGCCTGTTTCCCAGCCGCTCTCGCGCCCGCGACGCGATCGAGCGCGGTACGGTGACGGCCGATGGCGTCATCGCCCGCAAGCCCGGCCAGACCGTCCTGGCTGATTGCCTCATAGCCGTCGATGATCCGGCGCTGGGTTACGTGTCGCGTGCTGCGCTGAAGTTGATCGCCGGGCTCGATCATTTCGGTCTCGATCCCGCCGGCAGCGAAGCGCTGGACGTCGGCGCCTCGACCGGAGGCTTCACGCAGGTCTTGCTTGAACGCGGCGCGGCACATGTCACGGCTATCGATGTCGGGCATGGCCAGATACATCCGGATATCGCTGGCGATCCGCGTGTGACGGTGATCGAGGGATTGAACGCCCGTGATCTTTCCGCCGCCGATCTTGCCGATCGCATTCCGGATTTTATCGTCTCCGATGTCAGCTTCATCTCGTTGAAACTGGCACTGCCGCCGGCGCTCGCCATCGCCAGGAGCGGCGCCAGAGCAATATTTCTGGTCAAGCCGCAATTCGAGGCGGGCCGCGAGGCGATCGGCAAGGGCGGCTTGCTGAAGGACCCATACGATGCGGCGCGGGTTGCCGGCCTGCTGCAGGACTGGCTCGACGGCGTTCCCGGTTGGCGCTCGCTGGGATTGCATCTGTCGCCTATCGAAGGCGGCTACTACAACCGCGCCTTCCTGCTCGCCGGGCTCTTTGATGCCGGAGTGAAGAACAGCGGGATCGGCGGCCGATGAA
>NZ_RZSW01000337.1:0-6841 GCF_003997375.1 Mesorhizobium sp. M5C.F.Ca.IN.020.29.1.1
TCTGACAGGAGCGTGACAAGCCCATGGCAGCAAAGATCGTACCCGCCCCCGACTATGAGGATCGCGTCAGGACGTCCTTCGCGCGCCAGAACGCCATGACGACCATCGGCGCCGAGCTGACGCTGGTGACGCCCGGCATCATCGAGATCGAGATGCCCTATTCGACGGCGCTGACCCAGCAGCATGGCTTCCTTCATGCCGGGGTCATTTCGACGGCGCTCGACTCGGCCTGCGGCTATGCGGCTTTCTCGCTGATGCCCGAGAATTCGGGCGTGCTCACTATTGAGTTCAAGGTCAATCTGCTGGCGCCGGGCCGGGGCGAACGCTTCCTGTTCCGCGGCTCGGTGACGAAGCCCGGCCGCACCATCATCGTCGCAGACGGCCAGGCCTATGCCTTCGCCGTCGACGGCGAGGCCAAGCTGATCGCCACCATGACCGGAACGATGATGACCGTGGTCGGTCGCGATGGCATTGAAGGCTGATCCGATGCGCAAGGCCGTCAGAATTGCGGGTAGGGACGTGCTCTTCGCGATGGCGGCGCAGGCCGAATACGGTCCGCATCTGCAGCGGCTGTTCACGCCTGTCATGACCGGCGTTGGACCGGTCGAGGCGGGCGTCAGGCTGGGCGCGGAACTGTCATGGCTGAAGTCTGAAAAGGCGCTGCCGGACCTCGTCGTGTCGCTCGGTTCGGCGGGCAGCCGGACACTGGAACAGACGAAAATCTACCAGGCCGTTTCGGTCGCCTACCGCGACATCGACGCCTCGCCATTGGGTTTCGAGAAGGGCGCGACGCCGTTTCTCGACCTGCCGGTGACGGTGCCGCTGCCGTTCAGAATTCCAGGCATTAGGGAGGCGACGCTGTCGACCGGCGCAGCCATCATTTCCGGCAGCGCTTATGATGCGATTGCCGAGGATATGGTCGACATGGAGACCTTCGCCTGCCTGCGAGCCTGCCAATTGTTCGGCGTGCCGCTCGTCGGCCTGCGCGGCATTTCCGACGGGGCTGCCGATCTCCGGCATGTCGGCGACTGGAAGGAGTATCTCCACGTCATCGACGAGAAGCTGGCGGAAGCGGTCACGCGGCTGGAACAGGCGATCGGGTCCGGCGCGCTGCAATTTGGACCGTCGCATGAAGACGCGCAATCGGATTGAGGGAGGCACCTCGCAACCCATTGCGCCGACTCGTTTCTTTCTCTAAACGCTCGCCATGAAGATAGCCAATCATCCCGACACCGTCCTGATTGTCGATTTCGGCAGCCAGTTCACGCAGCTCATCGCCAGGCGCATCCGCGAGGCCGGCGTCTTTTCCGAGATCGTGCCGTTCCAGTCGGCCGAAGCGGCGTTCAAGCGCATCAGTCCGAAGGCGGTGATCCTGTCAGGCGGCCCGGCCTCGACCGGCGACATCGGCAGCCCGCGCGCGCCGCAGATCGTCTTCGACGCCGGCGTGCCGGTGCTCGGCATCTGCTATGGCCAGATGGCCATGTGCGTGCAGATGGGCGGCGTCGCCGAAAGCTCAGACCATCGCGAATTCGGCCGTGCCTTCGTCGAGATCCAGAAGGACAGCCCGCTGTTTGAGGGCCTGTGGGCGCCCGGCCAGCGCCACCAGGTGTGGATGAGCCATGGCGATCGCGTCATCTCCTTGCCCAAGGGATTTGAGGTGTTCGGAAAATCGGAAGGCTCGCCCTTCGCCATTTTCGGCAATGTCGAGCGCAAGATGTACGGCATCATGTTCCACCCCGAAGTGGTGCACACGCCGGACGGCGCCCGGCTGCTGCAAAACTTTGTCCACAAGATCGCCGGCATCGAGGGCGACTGGACGATGCGCGCCTATCGCGAGCACGCGGTCGAGACGATCCGCAAGCAGGTCGGCAAGGGCAAGGTCATCTGCGCGCTTTCGGGCGGCGTCGATTCCTCGGTCGCCGCGCTGCTGATCCATGAGGCGGTCGGCGACCAGCTCACCTGCATCCTTGTCGACCACGGGCTGATGCGCAAGGACGAGGCATCAGGCGTGGTGGAGATGTTTCGCCAGCACTACAATCTGCCGCTCATCCTGGTCGACGCTTCGGACCGTTTTATCGGCGCGCTCGAGGGCGAGTCGGACCCGGAGAAGAAGCGCAAGACCATCGGCCGGCTGTTCATCGAGGTGTTCGAGGAAGAGGCCGAGAAACTCGGCGGCGCCGATTTCCTGGCGCAGGGCACGCTCTATCCCGACGTCATCGAAAGCGTTTCCTTCACCGGCGGCCCGTCGGTGACGATCAAGTCGCACCACAATGTCGGCGGCCTGCCCGAGCGCATGAACATGCAACTGGTCGAGCCGCTGCGCGAACTGTTCAAGGACGAGGTGAGGGCGCTCGGCAAGGAACTCGGCCTGCCCGACAGCTTCATCGGCCGGCATCCGTTTCCCGGCCCTGGTCTTGCCATCCGCTGCCCGGGCGGCATCAGCCGCGAAAAGCTGGAGATCCTGCGCGAGGCCGACGCCATCTATCTCGACGAGATCCGCAAGGCCGGCCTCTACGACGCCATCTGGCAGGCCTTCGCCGTGCTGCTGCCGGTGCAGACCGTTGGTGTGATGGGCGATGGCCGCACCTATGAATTCGTCTGCGCGCTACGCGCAGTCACCTCGGTCGACGGCATGACGGCGGATTTCTACCACTACGACATGGCGTTCCTCGGTGCCGCCGCCACCCGCATCATCAACGAAGTGCGCGGCATCAACCGCGTCGTCTACGACGTGACGAGCAAGCCGCCGGGTACAATCGAGTGGGAATAAAGCTCGGTCGTTCGCCAGCATTTGGTGGCTATCGGCGGCATACATTTAACTCGTTGAACTTTAACTGTTTTCCTCTCTTTTCCTATCGCTGACTATCGCCCACAAGCGGAATCATTTGGCGGTAGACGTGACGGCATCCCTTCCCTCATCATCCCCCCTTGAAGATAGTGCCGTCACGAACTTGCTTCCTAGTACGTTAGCTAATCTCTAGGTAAGCCGTTGAATTTTCGATGATACGGTCGGGCCTTGACGGTAAATTCGATGACGGTAAAATCTGGCGCTGGATATGTGGCCACGCACTTAGATTGTCCTCGCCATGCTCACTGACATTGCACTTAAGAAGCTGAAACCAAAAGACAAAATATACAAGGTCGCTGATCGTGACGGTATGTACGCCACGGTGTCCCCCGCAGGGCAGATCTCGTTCCGATACGACTACCGAATGAATGGTCGGCGAGAGACAGTCACGCTAGGCCGCTATGGTGAGGGTGGCCTCTCGCTAGCAGAGGCGCGCGACCGCTGCATTGCAGCTCGAAAAATGGTGGCAGCCGGACAATCGCCGGCGCATGAAAAGCAGCGTGAAAAGCGGCGCCTGTCTGCAATGGCCACCTTAGGCGATGCCGGCGGGGGGTGGTTTAAGGAGGCCAAGATGGCGGATAGCACGCGCTCAATGCGCAAAGCCATCTTCGATCGAGACATCTTGCCGATTTGGGACAAAAGGCTCCTCACAGAAATAACAGCTGACGACTTGCGGGCGCTCTGCGCAAAGGTGCGCGACCGCGGCGCGCCGGCAACAGCCATTCATGTCCGGGATATTGTTAAGCAGATCTATGGTCATGCCATTCTGCACGGCGAGAAGATTCCCAATCCAGCGGACGAGGTAGGACCGGCCTCGATTGCCACGTTCGAGGCAAAAGACCGAGCATTGTCCCCCGCAGAAATCCGAATCATGCTGAACGAGTTGGAAAGTGTTCCAACGTTGCCGACGATACGGCTCGGGCTAAAGCTGATCCTGCTCACGATGGTTCGGAAGGGTGAGCTGCTGGACGCGACGTGGGACGAGGTCGATTTTGAGAATGCTGTTTGGAGCATTCCCAAAGAGCGAATGAAACGGAAAAAGCCGCATAACGTTTACCTGTCCCGCCAATCCCTCGATATCCTGATTGCGCTCAAGACTTGCGCAGCGAACTCGCGATACGTGCTGCCATCTCGCTATGACGCCGACGAACCCATGTCGCGCGCCACCTTCAATCGGGTCACCATGGCCATTGTCGAACGCGCAAAAAAACAAGAATTGCCGCTTGCGCCCTTTACAGTGCACGACCTACGGCGGACCGGCTCGACACTCCTAAACGAGATCGGATTCAATCGCGACTGGATCGAAAAATGCCTTGCCCACGAAGACAGCCGTACCTCTCGCGGTGTTTATAACAAGGCTGAATATGAGCCGCAGCGTCGTCATATGCTGCAGGAATGGGCGGACATGGTTGAGGCATGGGCGGCGGGCAAGAAGCACACGCCCGTACTCCAGCCGGCTGCCGGGGCGGCGATCATCCTCGATCCGATTTGACAGGTCTCGTCTTCCGCGACCGCACATCTGGACCTGGGGCAATTTCGATCGCGCCGGCAGACGATGCGTTTCGCCTTGCCTGAACCCAGGCTTCGACCTCCGCCAGATCCCAAACAACACAGCGGGGGGTCAGATTGAAGCGTCGTGGGAACTCGCCACGCTGTTCCATCTCATAAATGGTCGTGTCCGATAAGGGGACGATTTCTCGCAATTGTGACCGGCGGACAGTTCGCACGACTTGTCGCGCCTGAATGTGCGGCAAAATGGGGAGGGACCGGTCTTCTGGTATGCTTTGGCAGCTTTCGGGTTGAATAGGCTTCTGCCATTTGACCATGTGTATGACCGGGAAGACTCCTTGGGAGCGAATGATCGCGTGTCTGCCCCAATTCCGATATAGCTCTCAATTACGACCACATCGTCGTCTTTGACCAGCAGGCGGACCTCATTAAAGGGGAGCATTCCCTAGCGGAACCTCGGCCTGGTTCTCAAGCATCTGATTTTGGGAACGTCGGAAATTTCCGGTCAGTGGGTTAGGGTCCGTCGGCACGCAGACATTTGAGTCTCGTGCTCCTCCGGCAAATGCTGGAGTGTTCGACCTAGAGAGCGTCTTTCGACTCCCGAGCCATCGCATCGAAAATATTTGTGTTTTTTCGTTCCCTGTTACTCAGTTTGTTACACAGCAACATAAGCTCCGTTTTTGACGCCCGAAAAAGGGCGGAGGGAAGCGGGTGGATGGCCGCTTTGCGCCGCATGCACGAACCCGCTTCGCGGGAGGGGCGCCTGATTCTGAGATGGCGCGGTATTCATAGGCCTTGAGCGAGTAGAGACCACGATCCGACCATGGAGTTCCCTTCAACGAGAGGAACTTGCCATGGCTACCTTGTCGACCGATGCTCCGATCACCCCGCTTCGCCAGCGCATGCAGCAGGACATGCTGATGCGGGGCCTGGGACCGCATACGCAGCAGGACTACGTTCGTCATGTCCGGCGCTTCGCCGCGTTCCTTGGCCGCGCGCCCGGCACCGCGGCGCCCGAGGACATCCGGCGCTTCCAGCTGTATCAGCACGCGAACGGCGTGGGCCCTGCGACGATCAACGGCGCGGTTTCGGCGCTGCGGTTCCTGTTCACGGTGACGCTGAAGCGGCGCGATCTGGCACGCGCGCTGGTGGTCACGCGATATCCGCGCAAGCTGCCCGATGTGCTGAGCGTCGAGGAAGCGGCGCGGCTGCTCGAGGCGGCGCCAGGCATCAAGTACAAGGCCGCGCTCGGTGTCGCCTATGGCGCGGGCCTGCGCGTGTCCGAGGTCGCGCACCTCAAGGTCTACGACATCGACTCGACACGCATGCTGATCCGCGTCGAGCAGGGCAAGGGACGCAGGGACCGCAACGCAATGCTCTCGCCGCAACTCTTGGAACTGCCGCGGCTGTGGTGGCGCGAAGGCAAGCGGCGCGGGGTGATGCTTCCACATGGGTGGCTGTTCCCGGGGCGTAGTTGCATCGCGCCGATCTCGTCGCGGCAACTGCATCGCGCGGTCCAGGAAGCAGCCGAAGTCGCCGGCATCCGCAAGCGCGTCAGCCCGCACACGCTGCGTCACAGCTTCGCCACCCACCTACTTGAGCAGGATGTCGACATCCGCGTCATCCAGGTGCTGCTCGGGCACAGCAAGCTTGAGACCACCGCGCTCTACACCAAGGTTTCGACCCGGACGATCCACGCGGTCGCAGGGCCGCTCGACCGGCTGATGGCGCTGATGGAAGGCAAGCCGCCTCCCGGCTGAACGGGTGCGCGCTGACCTGGAGGTCGCCAATATCTTCCGTGCTGCCGGCCCCGGATACCGGGTCGCCTACGCCCGGCATTTGAGCCTGCAGCAGCTCAAAGTCATGTCGGCGATCGAACACTGCCGCACCGCTGCATTGGGTGGCCATGTCGAAGCCTGTGAGGACTGCGGCCAATGGCGGATCGCCTATAACAGCTGCCGCAAACCGGCACTGTCCCAGGTGCCAGGGCGCGGCCGCGCGTACATGGCTCGCCGAGCGTGAAGCCGACCTGCTGCCGGTGGGATACTTCCACGTCGTGTTCACGCTGCCGGCCGAGGTCGCCGTCATCGCCTTCCACAACAAGGCGCTGGTCTATGACCTGCTATTCAAGGCGGCATCGGAGACGATGCTGACGATCGCGGCGGATCCCAAGCACCTCGGCGCGCGCATAGGCATCACCGCCGTGCTCCACACGTGGGGCTCGGCAATGACCCACCATCCCCATGTCCACATGATCGTGCCGGGCGGCGGCATCGCGCCGGACGGGTCACGCTGGGTATCGTCGCGGCCGGCCTTCCTTCTCCCAGTCAGAGTACTGGGCAAGCTGTTCCGCCGCCTGTTCCTGACCCGGCTGGTCGCGCTCCACGACGCCGGTCGGCTCGCCTTCTTCGGATCGGCGGCGCACCTGGCCGACCATCGGGCCTTCCTGCGTCATCTGAAGCCTGTTCGCAGCAAACGCTGGGC
>NZ_RZSW01000338.1:0-6817 GCF_003997375.1 Mesorhizobium sp. M5C.F.Ca.IN.020.29.1.1
GTCTGCGATGGGGCGACGAATCGTGCTTGCAATGCTGGCTTTCACCCTCATTCTTGTCCTCGCCTTCGCGCTTGGCCCGCGCGTCCACGTCGACACCACGGTTCGCTTCGATTCTTCCCTGATCGGCGATGATCCGCAAGCCTATCTGGCACGCCGGGAGGCGGCCGTGCCTGATATCCGCGACGGACTTGAAAAGGAAATCATCTGGGCCAATCCGATGATTCATGCCAGGACGCCGCTGTCGATCGTCTACGTCCACGGCTTTTCGGCGTCGAAGGGCGAGGTTCGTCCGCTGCCCGACGAGGTGGCCGACCAGCTCGACGCCAACCTCTTCTACACCCGCCTCACCGGCCACGGACAGGGCGGTGCCGCGATGGCGGATGGCAGCGTCAACGCCTGGATCAACGACTATGCGGAAGCGCTCGCCATCGGCCGGGCGATCGGCGACAAGGTGATCGTCATCGCTACCTCGACCGGCGGCTCGCTGGCGGCCTGGGCTGCGACGCAGCCGGGCGCTTCAGACGGTGTTGCCGCAATCGCGTTCATCTCGCCGAATTTCGGCGTTAGGGCTTCGGGCGCCGAACTCCTGACCATGCCTTGGGGCAGAGGAATCGCCCAACTCTTCGCCGGCGAGGAGCGCAGCTTCCCGCCGCGCAACCCGCTGCACGAGAAATTCTGGACCTACCGCTATCCGATCGCCGCGACGCAACCGATGGCAGCGCTGACCGAGCTTGCCTATGGCGCGCCGGTGGAGAAGGCGAACATCCCCGCCCTGTTCATCTTTTCGGATTCGGACAGGATCGTGCGGTCAGACCGCACCCGCGAAATCGCCGGGCGCTGGGGCGCGGCGCACGAACTGGTGCCGGTCGAAGATGCCGGCGATCGGGACAACCACGTCATTGCAGGTGACGCACTGTCGCCAGCAACAACGGCTTTCCTCGCGCAGCGCATTGTCGTCTGGATTCAGGCGGTGGTGAAGTAGATCTCAGGCGAAAAAGGCGACCGAAGCATCGCTCCGATCGCCTTTTTCAGATCCCGCAAACCAAGCCGAGCCCGACAGGCCAGCCAGATGCAACTATAGGCTTACGCAGCTCGCGCCGCTGGCCGCTTGCCGCCGAAACGACGCTTGTTGTTGCCCTTGAAGGGCTTGGCGCCTTCCGGCTTGCGCTCGCCGACAAAGGCTGGCTTGTCGCCAAAACGCTTCTTGCCGAAGCCGTTGTTCTGGCCACCGGGACGCCTGCCGTCGCGACGGCTATTGCGGTCGTTGGCCGGCTCGAAGCTGCGCTCGTTCTTTTCGGCTGGATTGCGCTGCGGGTCGGGACTGCCGAGATGGTCGGCAACGACCGGCAGCTTGGTGCGGATAATGCGCTCGACCTGGCGCAGCTTGCTGTTCTCGGACGGGTCGCAAAGCGTGATGGCGATGCCGTCCATGCCGTTGCGGCCGGTGCGGCCGATGCGGTGGACATAGCTCTCCGCCTCGTCCGGCAGGTCGAAATTCACCACGTGGCTGATACCGGGCACGTCGATGCCGCGCGCCGCGATATCGGTCGCCACAAGAATGCGCACCGAACCCTCGCGGAAATCGTTGAGCGCCTTCTGGCGGGCGTTCTGCGACTTGTTGCCGTGGATGACGGCGGCCTTGAAGCCGTCGCGCTCGAGGTCCTTGGTCACCCTGTCGGCGCCATGCTTGGTGCGCGAAAAAATGATGACGGACTTCATCGCCTCGTCTGCGAGCATCGTCGACAGCACCTGGCGCTTCTGCTTGGTGCGGGCAAAGACGACGCCCTGCACGATCTCGGCCGCCGCTGTGCTCTGCGGCGCGACCTCGACGCGGATCGGATTCTTCAGCAGGCCTTTCGCCAGCTCGGCGATTTCATTCGGCATGGTCGCCGAGAACAGCACCGTCTGACGGTCCGGCGCGGTTGCCCTGGCGATGCGCTTGACGTCGTTGATGAAGCCCATGTCGAGCATGCGGTCGCCCTCGTCGAGCACCAGCCATTTGGTGTCGGCAAGCACGAGGTCGCCCTCGCGCACCAGGTCGGTCAACCGGCCAGGCGTGGCGATCAGGATGTCGACGCCGGGGGCAACCTTCTTCACCTGGCTGAAGCGCGAGACGCCGCCCAGCACCAGCGCGGTCGAGACATGCGCGCCCTTGGCCAGGATCTTGATGGTATCTTCGATCTGCACCGCCAGTTCGCGCGTCGGCGCGAGAATCAGCGCACGAGCGGTCTTCGGCCGGCGCTTGGTGCCGAGCGCGATGATCTTCGACAAGATCGGCAGCGCGAACGCCGCGGTCTTGCCCGAACCGGTCTGGGCGATGCCGAAAATGTCACGGCCTTCCAGCTGCGGCGGGATCGCCTGGGCCTGGATCGGCTTGGGATCAGTGAAGCCGGCGCCGTGGGTGGCCTTGAGCAGCGCGTCGGTAATTCCAAGTGCTGCGAAACCCGAAAGTTCCCCAGTGTCCTTACCGGCCAAAGTGTTTTCGTTGGTCAAAATATTCTTCTTTCACGCGGGTCCTGGCCGCAAACATCAGTGGCGGCAGGGCGCAACCTGCCGTCGAAAATTCTCATGGAACGACAAGGCGGCGGACATAATCGTCCGCGCGGCTGCGCTGTCGTGCCCGCATGCATCATGCCGCGGGGCTTTTTCGCCGCCTTGCCGATCTCGGAAAGAGGGAAAACAGACGCAACCAGTCTCATTCGTCGAGAAGGCCGGATACTCCCGGCCCAAGCGCCTATGTCGCCGCATATGGCCCAGTTCGCCGCGAAATGCAAGGGGCGTTATGTTGCAGCGCAGCGAAAGCCATGGCGAAGCGGCGCTTGCGCTGCCCTGCTGCCATGATTACCACAAATCAGGCTTTCCGTTTTTGGGGATCGAGCGATGAAGGACGTGCTGAAGGAACTCGAGCGCCGCCGCGACATGGCGCGCATGGGCGGCGGCCGGGCCCGCATCGACGCTCAGCACAAGAAGGGCAAGCTCACCGCGCGCGAACGCATCGACGTCTTTCTCGACGAGGGCTCGTTCGAGGAGTTCGACATGTATGTCGAGCACCGCTCGACCGATTTCGGCATGGAGAAGACCAAAATCGCCGGCGACGGCGTCGTCACCGGCTGGGGCACCGTCAATGGCCGCCCGGTCTATGTCTTCGCCAAGGACTTTACCGTGTTCGGCGGCTCGCTGTCCGAGGCCCACGCCGAAAAGGTGGTCAAGGTGCAGGAGATGGCGCTGCGCAACCGCGCACCGATCATCGGCCTCTACGACGCCGGCGGCGCCCGCATCCAGGAAGGCGTGTCAGCACTTGGCGGTTATGCCGAGATATTCCAGCGCAATGTGCTCGCCTCCGGCGTTATCCCGCAGATTTCACTGATCATGGGCCCTTGCGCCGGCGGCGACGTCTATTCGCCTGCCATGACCGACTTCATCTTCATGGTGCGCGACACGTCCTACATGTTCGTCACCGGGCCGGACGTGGTGAAGACGGTCACCAACGAAACGGTGACTGCCGAGAGCCTCGGCGGCGCCTCCGTCCACACGACCAAGTCCTCGATTGCCGATGGCGCCTACGACAATGACGTCGAGGCGTTGCTGCAGATGCGCCGGCTGGTCGATCTGCTGCCTGCCTCCAATACGGCTGATATCCCCGAGATCGAATGCTACCAGTCGGTCACCGATCACGATCTGTCGCTCGACCGGCTGATCCCCGACAACGCTAATAAACCCTACGACATCAAGGAGTTGATCCTTAAAGTTGCCGACGAGGGTGACTTCTTCGAGATCCAGCAGAGTTTTGCGAAAAACATCGTCACCGGCTTCGGCCGCGTCGAAGGCCGCACGGTGGGCTTCGTCGCCAACCAGCCGATGGTGCTGGCCGGCGTGCTCGATTCCGACGCCAGCCGCAAGGCGGCGCGATTCGTGCGCTTCTGCGACTGTTTCTCGATTCCGATCGTCACCTTTGTCGACGTTCCAGGCTTTCTGCCTGGCACCGCGCAGGAATATGGCGGGCTGATCAAGCACGGCGCCAAGCTTTTGTTCGCCTATGCCGAAGCGACCGTCCCGAAGATCACCGTCATCACCCGAAAGGCCTATGGCGGCGCTTATGACGTGATGGCGTCAAAGCATCTGCGCGGCGACATGAACTATGCCTGGCCGACGGCGCAGATCGCGGTGATGGGCGCCAGGGGCGCGGTCGAGATCATCTATCGCAAGGACATCGGCGATGCGAAGAAGATCGCAGCGCATACAAAGGCTTACGAGGATCGCTTCCTGTCGCCCTTCGTCGCCGCCGAGCGCGGCTATGTCGATGAGGTGATCATGCCGCATTCGACCCGCCGCCGCATTGCGCGCGCGCTCCGCATGCTGCGCAACAAGGATATGCAGAACCCCTGGAAGAAGCACGACAACATTCCGTTGTGAGACGCTGATGTCGCGCCTGGTCCTCTACACGGGAGAGCACTTCGGCAGGTTTGCCGTCCTGCTTTTTGTTCTGCCGCTTTTCTGCCCGGTGCTCCTCTGGCTGCTGCTCCTTGACCGGCATCCGCTCGCGGCTATCGCGGGCGGTGTTATTGCCGTACCGGCTGCAATGCTGGCTTTCGTTCTGTTAATTGGAGCATTGTTTGCCGGGTTTCGGGCTAGCAGGGTGGAAGGTATTACTCGGGACTCGGCGCCAAAATTGTGGGCAGTGTGGGAAAGCGTGGCTGGCAAACATCGCGCCAGCCAGACGACGATTGTGCTAAGCAGTGATGTGAACGCCAGCATTGGGGAAGAGCGCCCGTTTCTGGGTCTGCTTGGCCGTCGGGCGATCTTGACCGTCGGTATCCCGTTGCTTGCCGTGACCGACGAAAAGGCATTTTCGGCAATCCTTGCTCACGAAAACGCTCATCTGAAAAACAGGGACACAAACGGCGGTCTCAATCTTGCCGAGCTCGACAAAAGCTTCGATTTGATTTTCGAATATGCTCCTCCCGGAAAAACAGTTTCCGGCAGCCTGTTTTACTGGATGCTGGCTCCGCTGTCGTACTCTCTGGAACGCGAAGGAATACGGCTATCGCGACGAGCGGAAATCGATGCCGATCGTCATGCGGCAATGTCAGGCGATTCACACGAAGCGGCGCGCGCCCTGCTCCTGATCGCCGCAGCCGATAAGTTCTTCGATGATCGGGTTTACAATCCGCTCAAGCGTGAGTTGCTTGGCGCGATGGCACCGCCTCGCCCGCCGCTCGATAGAGTTCTGGCGGTGTGCAGCGACTTGTCGAGCACGAGCCTTCTGCAAGAATATGCACTGAAGGCCTGGGACGCCCCCGATAACGAGAAGGCGGACCATCCACCATGGTCGGAACGTCTGACTGCTCTTGGATATAGCTCCGTTCCAACGGTAGAGCCGGTTTTGGTTCCTGCCCTGTCGAGCCTGCTGAGCAATGAAATGGTCGCAGAGCGAGTTCGCCATTTCGACAGTGAATGGACATCGAAAATCGCCGATTATCTCGATCGGTAGGCAATCCATTTGGATTTTTGCGACGAGGTACCGGTCACTCCGCTTCCGCCGCGCCGAACCCCGCGCCCATCGTCGCGCGGACGGCGCCCAACCACGGCGTGGCATGATTGTCGATGCGCATCTGGAAGATAAAATAGGTCGGCGAGCAGAAGCCGATACCTTTCACCCTGGCGATACCAGGCGTATCGGGCGGTAGCGACTGGCACATATAATCCTCACGGCAGAAATGATCGGCCGAGCAGGCCGGCCGGTTGCCGCGGTTGACCGCGCCGCCTAGGCACTGGTCGAAATTGTTGGTCGCCACGCAAATGTCGAATTTTTTCCCGCCAACCAGCCCGCAGATCTCGTTCGGCATCGGCTTGCCCGGCTTGAAGGCGGCAAAGGCACGATCCTTGTCGTCGCAGCCGCGATAGGCAATGCCGGCCGGCACGCCGATCTTCGGCGGCCGGCAGGTGTAGGCGGCGCGCGAAATGTCGGTCGCGAAGGCCGCGAACTGGCCTGATATGCTGTAGCGGTCATTGAAAGGCTGCCCCGGGTTGCTGGTGATCGAGCCGGTCAGACATGGATGGCCGGAAAACATCTTTTCGCTGTCCTTGGGCAACAAGCATTGCGCCTGCTTCGTCCGCACGCCCGATGCAGTCGCCAGCACCGTGCAGACGGTGCCGCCGCCGCATTGCCAGGTCGTGCCGAAGCCGGCCGCATCCTCCGGCATCAGACACGGCATCGCCACCTCGGCCGGCAGATAGGCGACTTCGCCGGCATCCTGCCATGCGGCCGGGGGCGCGAAGGACAATGGGCGGAATCGGTTCGGGTCCTTGCCCTCTGCGGTCGCGCGCAGCCAGGCCTCGCGTCGCGGCATCTCGGCATGAAGATGCGGCGAGATACCGACCTCGATGCGGTTCAGCGGCGAGGTCGTCTTGTCATCGGGGCCGATGAAATGGAAACCAGCGGTCGAACCAGCTTGATGACAACCCTGGCAGGCGCCATTGTCGAGCCGCTCGACCAGCGCTTCCGGCGTGCGCACCAGCTTCAGCGCGGAATAGTCGAGCCCAGAAAAATCCGCGGGCTGGAATAGCGGCGTGAACGGGTGATTGGCCTGCCTTGCGCTGCCGAAAGTCGACCACGAGATGACCTTCTTCGCCAGGAAGTCATGCGGGATTTCGTAGACACCGAGATCAATCGCCGCGAGATTGGCGCTGATATAGTCGGCAAGTTTTGCTTTCAGAGCGGCGTCTTCCGAGAGCAGCGCCACATCCGGCGTGTTTTCCAGCGGCTTTTCGCTGACCATCTCTCCATCGATACCGAAAATCCGCATGAGATAGGCGG
>NZ_RZSW01000339.1:0-6797 GCF_003997375.1 Mesorhizobium sp. M5C.F.Ca.IN.020.29.1.1
CTACGATCGTAAGCCGACCCTCCCCACAAGGGGAGGGTGAAGAGTCGCGCCATCTCCCACCAGGAGCACCCTTGTCAACATCTGCCCCACTCATCGAAATGCGCGGCATCTCCAAGAGCTTCGGCGCCGTCAAGGCAAACGAAGCCGTCGATCTCAGCGTCGCGCCGGGTGAGATTCTCGGGCTGCTGGGTGAAAACGGCGCCGGCAAGACGACGCTGATGAACGTGCTGTTCGGCGCCTATGCGCCCGACGCCGGCGAGATCCTGGTTCAGGGCCGGCCGGTGACGATCAACAGCTCGGCCGACGCGCTTGCCGCCGGCATCGGCATGGTGCACCAGCACTTTCATCTCGCACCGCGGCTTTCGGTGCTGGAAAACCTGCTGATCGGCATCCCCGGAAAGTCGGGCCGGATCGACCGCGCCGGCGGGCTGGCGCGGCTCAACGAGATCGGCCGGCAGCATGGACTCACGCTCGATCCGGACCTTCCCGTCTCGGTGCTGTCGATCGGCGAGCAGCAGCGGCTCGAAATCGTCAAGGCGTTGTTTCGCGGTGCAAGGCTGCTGATTCTAGACGAGCCGACGGCGGTGCTGGCGCCGACAGAGGTCGACGGGCTGTTTTCGGCGCTGCGCTCGATGGCGGCCCAGGGCCTCGGCATCATCTTCATCTCGCATAAGCTCAACGAGGTTAGGGCGCTCACCCATCGCTGCGTGGTGCTGCGGCATGGCCGCGTGACCGGGCGCGTCGATACCCCCGCAAGCACGACATCCTCGGACATGGCGAGGCTGATGTGCGGCCACGAAATCGTTCCGCCGGCCAGGGGACCATCGACGACAGGTGCCCCGGTGCTGACCCTCGACGGCATCTCGACGTCGCGGCATTCCGGCATGGCGCTGCGCGACGTGTCGCTCTTCGTGCGTGCCGGCGAGATCCTCGGCATTGCCGGTGTCGCGGGCAATGGCCAGCGGGCGCTTGCCGAGGTGATCTCCGGCGTTCGCGCGCCCGATGCCGGCCGGATGACGATAGCCGGCAAAATGGTCTCGCGGTTCTCGCCGCGCGAGGTGCAGGCGCTCGGTCTCGGACGCATCCCGGAAGACCGGATGACGACCGGTCTGGTCACCAATTTGCCGCTGGCGGATTCGATGGTGCTGCCGCGCATCGGCACGGGGGCGTTCAGCCGCAACGGCCTGCTCAGGCCGGATGCGATCCGCGCCTTCGCCGAAGCGCAGATCAAGGCCTATGACATACGCTGCCCCGGACCGATGACGCGGGCCGGAGCGCTGTCCGGTGGCAATCTGCAAAAGGCGCTGCTGGCGCGCGAGCTCGCCTTCGACCCCAAGGTGCTGATCGTGTCGCAGCCGACGCGAGGTCTCGACATCGGTGCGGCGCGCTTCATCCACGAAAAGTTCCTCGACATGCGTGGCAGGGGCTGCGGCATCATCGTCCTCGGCGAAGATCTCGAAGAGCTGCTCATGCTCTGCGACCGCATCGCGGTGATGTATGAGGGACGGATCGTCGGCACGCTCGACAGCGCCGACGCCACCATTGCGCGGCTCGGCCTGATGATGACCGGGGCGGAGGGGACAGCCTGATGTTTCGCCTCGAAGCCCGCACCAGCACGCCCGGCTGGTTCAATCTCGCTCTGCCACTGCTGGCGATCGGAGCAACGCTGGTGCTGTGCAGCGGCCTCATCGCGTTGGCCGGTGCCGGCGTCATCGAAGCCTATGGTGTGATGTTCTCGGCGTCGCTGGGCGACAGCTACGCCATCACCGAAACGCTGGTGCGCGCGACCCCGATGATCTTTACCGGGCTGGCCGTCGCCGTCGCCTTCCGTGCCCAATTCTGGAACATCGGCGCCGAGGGGCAGTTGCTGGCCGGTGCGGTGGCGAGCTGCGCGGTCGGCGCCATCCCGATGCCGGGGCCGCTCGCCATGCTTCTCATGGCGGCGGCAGGCGCTGCCGCCGGTGCCGCAGTCGCCTTGGTGCCGGCGACGCTCCGCGTCAAATTTAGTGTTGATGACGTGGTCAGCTCACTGCTGCTCAACTCGGTCATCTTCTACGCCCTGATGGCGCTGATCGAGGGCCCGTGGAAAGATACGTTCAGCGGCTACCCGATCTCGCCCCCGATCGAGGATTCCGCGAATTTCCCGGTGCTGCTCGAAGGGACGCGGCTGCATCTCGGCGTTGTGGCAGCGTTCCTTGCTGCGCCGGTCATCTGGTTCCTGATCGCGCGCACGACGCTCGGCTTCAGGATCAGGGTCATCGGCGAAAATCCAGAAGCTGCGCGCTATGGCGGCATCCATGTCGAGCGCGTGCTGATCTCGACGGCGCTGCTGTCCGGCGCGCTGGCCGGGCTTGCCGGCGTCGGCGAGGTCGGCGGCGTGCATTTCCAGGTGATGAGCGACATCTCGCCGGGCTATGGCTATTCCGGCATCGTCGTCGCCATGCTGGCGAGGCTCAACCCGCTCGGCGTGGTGCCGGCGGCGCTCTTCCTCGCCGCCGTCATGACCGGCGCTGAGGCGATGTCGCGAGCCACCGGCGTTCCGGCCTTTCTCAGCGATGTCATCCAGGGAACCGCGCTGCTCGCCATGCTGGTGGCGCTGCTGTTCACCGCCTACCGCATCCGCCGCGTGGGGACAGCAAAATGAGCGTCGTGCTCGAACAGATTTTTCAGGTCGGCTTCCTGGCCGCCATCATCCGGATTGCCACGCCGCTGGCTTTCGCAACATTGGGCGAGATGTTCTCCGAGCGCGCCGGCGTGCTCAATCTAGGGATCGAAGGCATCATGCTGTTGTCGGCGATGACCGGCTTCACCGCGACCGGCCTCAGCGGCAGCCTGTGGCTCGGCGTGCTTGCGGCAGTTGTCACCGGTGCGCTGATGGGTGCCGTGCATGCGCTGTTCACGGTGGCGCTCGGCCTCAGCCAGCATGTTTGCGGCATCGGCGTGACGCTGTTCTCGTCGGGCCTCGCCTATTTCCTTTACCGGCTGATCTTCGGCCAGCAATCGGTGCCGCCCAGCATCAAGAGTTTCGAGACGCTGCCGATCCCTGTTCTCTCCGACATCCCGGTGCTCGGACCGGCGGTGTTCAACCAGTTTTCGCTGGTCTACATGGCGATGGCAGCCGTTCCCCTGGCCGCCTTCGTGCTCTACCGGACGCCGTGGGGCCTGTCCGTGCGCATGGTCGGTGAAAATCCGCGCGCCGCCGATTCGGCCGGCGTCGGCGTTATCGCCACGCGCTTCCAGGCGGTGATCCTCGGCGGCGCCCTGATGGGGCTGGCCGGGGCTTTCCTGTCGATGGTGCAGTTCAACGCTTTCACCTTCGGCCTTGTCTCCGGACGTGGCTGGGTGGCGATCGCGCTGGTCGTCTTCGGTCGCTGGGACCCCTGGCGTTCGGCAGGGGCCGCCCTGCTATTCGCCTTCGTCGATGCCTTGCAACTGCGCATGCAGGCGAGCGGGCTCGGCCACATCCCCTATGAGGCGTTCCTGATGCTGCCCTTCATCTTCACCATCGTCGCCATGGCGGTGATGTCGCGCAATGCCGTCGCGCCTTCGGCGCTGCTCAAGCCGTTCCGCCGGGAAGAACGCTGACAGGCTGGGGCGGGAAATTCTCAGCCGCCGCGTAGCGCCCGCATCACATTCGGCAGCGCCGGCAGCGTCAACAAAACCGTGCCGGCAAGCCAGATAGACGAGACGACGATGCTCCTGGGGTGCGCCGACCAGCGCTCATAGAGCGCGGCCGGGACGCCGGCGAGCATGATGGTCATCGTCGACAGGATCAGCGCACTTGCCATGTAAACGATCTGGCTCAAGGGAGGCGCCCAGCCCGGATACCAGACCGGATAGAACAGGAACACCAACAGCACCCACGGCGAAAAGATACCGTTGACGATGGCGACCGCCATGACCGGCACAAGAGCGTTTCTGTCCATTGCCTCAACCCCCTTGTGAAGCCATCGGCGCAATGCCGAAATTGATCAGAAAAACGAGATAGCCGACGCGCAAGGCCATAAGCCAGAGCACGCTGAAGACGATCACCACCGGCTGGGTCAGGATCGACGGCGTGATGGTCCGCACGAT
The DNA here is from genome assembly GCF_003997375.1 of Mesorhizobium sp. M5C.F.Ca.IN.020.29.1.1. Lineage (NCBI taxonomy): Bacteria > Pseudomonadati > Pseudomonadota > Alphaproteobacteria > Hyphomicrobiales > Phyllobacteriaceae > Mesorhizobium > Mesorhizobium sp. M5C.F.Ca.IN.020.29.1.1. The sequence goes on from NZ_RZSW01000339.1 coordinate 4,075, forward strand.
CCGCAGGACCGGGTCCGTGACGGACTTGAAGAAGCGCCAGATGTAGTTGTCCCAGCTTTCGGGCACGAAGAGGCCGAGCAGGAGACGCCCCATCAGCGTGTACATCACCGCGGCGAGGATGAAATTCGGTATGTGGAAATACCAATAGGACCAGAAATCGTGCATGGGCGATTTTCCAAGCGGCGGCGGCGCCGCGTTATGCCAGCGACGTCCCCGAAATGAAAGCGGGGTCCGTCACCGGACCCCGCCTCTTGCGCCGATCGCTATGCGCAATCAGGCAATCTTTTCTTCCATCATCTGCTTGCCGCGAGGGACACGGATTTCCTCGATGAAATCCTGCATATCCCGTGACGGCGCCCTGGTGAGAAGGCTGACGATGATCATCACGGCGAAGCCCACCGGCAGTCCGAAAGTCGCCGACGAGATGTTTTTCACCCCCCACCACAATTCCATGTTCGGCGTCGCCTTGTCGAAATCGGCGCCGTACTGGGTCATCACCAGATAGAAGAGGGTGATGCCGAAGCCTGCGATCATGCCGGCGACAGCGCCGGTCGAATTGGCCCGCTTCCACCAGACGCCGAGCACCAGCGCCGGGAAGAGCCCGCCGGCGGCCAGAGAGAACGCCCACGACACCATCGACAGGATGTCCGACGGCTTGGTTGACGCGACGTAGGCGGCCAGCACCGCGACCATAACCAGCAAGATGCGGGACACGATCAGACGCCGCGACGTAGGCGCATTCTGGTCGATCATCTTGTAGTAGATGTCGTGGCTGAGCGCGTTGGCGATGGCCAGCAGCAGGCCGTCCGCAGTCGACAGCGCGGCGGCAAGGCCGCCGGCGGCGACGAGGCCCGAGATGACGTAAGGCATGCCGGCCATTTCCGGCGTGGCCAGCACGATCATGTCGGCGTTGAGGTTGATGTCGGCAAACGAAAGTGCCGTGACGCCCTTTTCGGCGCAGGCCGCGACGATCGCCGCGCTGTCTGTCGCCGCCTTACCGCAGATCTGCACGAGCGTATTGTCGGCAGCGGCCCAGCGCATCATCCATCCGGCTTTCTCGGCGATGTTTTCAGGCGTCAGGCCCGACGCCACCAGGTCGAGCATCGTCCACTTGGCGAACGCCGCATAGGCGGGCGCGGTGAAGTAGAGGATGAAGATGAACAGCAGCGACCAGGCGACCGAGACGCGCGCTTCACGCACCGACGGGGTAGTGAAGTATCGCATCAGGACGTGCGGCAATGACGCCGTTCCGACCATCAGGCAGAGGATGAGCAGGAAGAAGTTCTTTGCATCGTAGCCGCCATGCACGAATGGCGTGATGTGATGCACCGTGATGCCCTGCGCCGTCTCAAGCGCGGTGATGTTCGCCAGCGCCTGGCCCTGCATCAATTGTGGGATCGGCACGCCGGTTTTCACCGTCGACATCCAGATGACAGGGATGAGATAGGCGATGATCAGCACGATGTACTGGGCGACCTGCGTCCAGGTTACGGCGCGCATGCCGCCCAGCATGGAGCACACCAGGATGCCGGCGAGGCCGACATAGACTGCGACGTTGAAGTCGATGCCAAGGAAGCGAGCCGAGATCAGCCCGGTGCCGAAAATCTGCGCAACCACATAGGTAAACGAGCAGGAGAACAGAACGATCACGCCGATGAAGCGGGCGAGATTGCCGCCATAGCGCGCCGACAGGAAGTCGGGGACCGTGTAGGCGCCGAACTTGCGCAGATAGGGCGCAACGAGGATGGCCACGAGCACGTAGCCGCCAGTCCAGCCGAGCACGAAGCCGAGGCCGTCATAGCCGAGCAGGTAGAGCGAGCCGGCCATGCCGATGAAGGAAGCCGCCGACATCCAGTCGGCGCCGGTCGCCATGCCGTTGTAGAGCGCCGGTACGCGACGCCCGGCGACGTAATATTCGCCGACATGCATGGTGCGGCTCAGGATGCCGATCACCGCGTAGATGACGATGGTAAAGCCCATGAACAGGTAGCCGATTACAACGTTCTCGACACCCATGGCGCTCAAGATGGCCATCAGGATGATGAAGGCTATGAAGCCGCCGGTGTAGATGCCGTAGATGCGGCCAAGATTGGAGGTGAAGTCGCCTCCGCTTGCGGTGGTAGATGTCGTGTTAGCCATTGACGTTCCCCCCGATCAATCTTCATTGACATGATGCTCTTCGTCGATCGCGTTCTGGCGCCGTGCGAACCAGAACAGCATGACGACGAAGGCGATAAGCGAACCCTGGGCGGCCATGTAGAAGCCGAGCGGAAAACCAAAAATGACGATGGTGTTGAGTTGCTCCACGAACATGTGGATGACGTAACCGAAGAACACCCACAGGCCCAGCATGACGAACATGAGGCTCTTGGTCTTGTTCCAATAACTTACGCGGTCTGGTGTCGCCATAGCGTTGAACCTCCCTTGGTTGGCAGCTTGCGAACCGTCTCGACCGCAAGGCGCCGTTTAAAGCTTGCCTCTTCCGCTAAGGCGGAAGCCCTCCGGCATGTGTAGCGGTCAGGTATAGAATCAGTGACCGTAACTTTATAGGAGTAACACTTCTTGCCGCTTCTGTTCATACGACTTTAGAATCGGTGAGAGGACTGGAGAACCGGTGAGAGGACTTGAATCGGTAAGAGGGCTGGCGGTGCGGCGTCGCGGAGGCTAAACGGTCAACATCGGTTGGAAACAAAACCGAAGGGAGAGCGTCATGGGCCTGCTGA
>NZ_RZSW01000033.1:0-24330 GCF_003997375.1 Mesorhizobium sp. M5C.F.Ca.IN.020.29.1.1
TGGCTAATGCTGCAACGCCCCGCCGCTGCCCCGTTTTCAACGCCCCAACCGTCGACGCCCGAGCAACTCGGCAGGCGAGCGCGCCGTGCCTGGCTGCTGTTTGCGGCCATCGTCCTTGCGATCGCCACGGCCGCACTTTACGGCGCAGGCCTTTATGGCCGCACCACGGAGGTTGGGGCACTGGCGGCGCAAGGCCGCACCGACGCCAATCTGAAGGTCGCGCTGCTGCGCGCCGTGCTGGAGAGCCCGCGCGCCCTGCCCCTGCTTTTGTCGGAGGACCAGCAGGTGCGCGACGCGCTGGCACAGAAAAGTGCTGCTGCGGTCGATGTGCTGAACCGCAAGCTTGAAGGGCTGGTCTCCGGCACCAAGGCTTCGGTGCTCTATGTCATCGGCACCGACGGGCTGGCGATCGCCTCCAGCAACTGGCGCGAGCCGATCAGCTTCGTCGGCAACGACTACCGATTTCGCGACTATTTCTCCGGCGCGATGCGGGCCGGAACTGCCGAATATTTCGCGCTCGGCAATGTCAGCAAACGCCCCGGTCTCTACATCTCGCGCCGCGTCGGCGATGATGCCGCACCGCTCGGCGTCGTTGTCGTCAAGGCGGAGTTCGACCAGCTCGAGGCCGACTGGCACGAGGCGAACCGCCCGGCCTATGTCAGCGACGAGAATGGCGTCGTCCTGATCACCAGCGTGCCGTCCTGGCGCTTCATGACGACCGGGCCGCTTGCCGGGCCTGATCTTGCCGCCATTCAGAACAGCCAGCAGTTCGGCGACGCACCGCTGATGCCATTGCCGATCACGCGCCCGCAGGCGCTCAGCCCGGACGTGTCGATCATCAATGCGGTGACGCCCGGCGGCAACGACGCGGAATATCTCAGGCTTTCTACGCCGGTCCCTTCGACTCCGTGGCGGCTCGACTATCTCGTCCCGGCCGAAGCGCCGATCGCCGCCGCGGTCCGTGAAATGCGGCTCCTTGCACTCGGCGTCATTGTCCCGTTGCTCGGCCTTGCTGCGTATCTGTTGTGGCGGCGGCAGTCGGGGCAAATGCGGATCGCCGCCGAACAGGCGGCGCGCACCGAGCTCGAACGTCGCGTGATCGAACGGACCGAGGATCTGAGCCGCGCCCGCGATCGGCTGCAGGCCGAGATATCAGGCCATCGCAGCACGGAAGCCAAGCTGCAGGTGGTGCAGCAAGATCTGGTCCAGGCCAACCGCCTCGCCATCCTCGGCCAGGTCGCCGCCGGCGTCGCCCACGAGATCAACCAGCCGGTCGCCACTATACGCGCCTATGCCGACAACGCCCGCGTCTTCCTCGACCGCAAGCAGACTTCGCCGGTCGAGGAAAATCTCGGCGCCATCGCAGCGCTGACCGAACGCATCGGCACTATCACCGAGGAGTTGAAGGCCTTTGCCCGCAAGGGCCGCACCGCCGCCGAGCCTGTCGAACTGCGCGGCGTCATCGAGGGCGCCGTGGTGCTGTTGAGAAGCCGCTTTGCCGGCCGGCTCGAAGCGCTGGCCATCGACCTGCCGCCGCCTTCCCTCAAGGTCATGGGCAACCAAGTCCGGCTCGAACAGGTGCTGATCAACATCTTCCAGAACGCGCTGGAAGCGCTGGACGGCCGCGACGATGCCAGAGTGCAGGTCTCGGTCGAAGACACGACGGATGGGGTCGCGGTCGGCGTGTCCGACAACGGCTCGGGCATTCCGCCCGCAATCCTCAAATCGCTGTTCACGCCGTTCAACACATCGAAGGAAAAAGGCCTCGGCCTTGGTCTCGTCATCTCGAAGGACATCGTCGCCGATTACGGCGGACGCATCGAGGTTTCGAGCGACAACAGCGGCACCCGCTTCACCATCCATCTTGCAAAAGCAGCGTAATGGCCAAGGCAGAAATGACGAACGATGACGCCGCGCCGGTCATCCTGATCGATGACGATAGCGATCTCCTGAAGGCCACTGCGCAGACGCTGGAGCTTGCCGGCTTCTCGGTATCGGCTTTTTCGGTGGCGGCCGAGGCGCTGGCGACGCTCGACGCCGGTTTTGCCGGCGTCGTGGTCTCGGATATCCGCATGCCTGAGATCGACGGCCTGCTGCTTTTCGACCGCGTCCTGCGGCTGGACGCGGACATTCCGGTCATCCTGGTCACCGGGCATGGCGACATTGCCATGGCGGTCAAGGCGATCAAGGACGGCGCCTACGACTTCATCACAAAGCCCTTCGCCGCCGACAGGCTGGTGCAGAGCGTGCGCCGCGCGGCGGAAAAGCGCCGCCTAGTGATGGAAAACCGCGCCTTGCGCGAAGCGGCCGGAGAAGCGCAGGACGGCCTGCCGCTGATCGGCCAGACGTCGGCGATGGAAAGGCTGCGCCGCACGCTGCGCCAGATCGCCGACACCGACGTCGACGTGCTGGTGACCGGCGAGACCGGCTCCGGCAAGGAGGTGGTGGCAAGCCTCTTGCATCGCTGGAGCCGCCGCGCCAGGGGCAATTTCGTTGCGCTGAATTGCGGCACTCTGCCGGAGACGGTCATCGAGAGCGAGTTGTTCGGCCATGAGACCGGCGCCTTCACCGGCGCGCAGAAGAAGCGGATCGGCCGCATCGAGCACGCCAGCGGCGGCACGCTGTTCCTCGACGAGATCGAAAGCATGCCGGTCTCGACACAGGTGCAGATGCTGCGCGTGCTGGAGATGCGCGAGGTCACGCCGCTCGGCACCAACGAGTTGCGGCCCGTCGACCTGCGCGTGGTTGCGGCCGCCAAGGTCGATCTCGGCGATCCGCGCCAGCGCGGCACGTTCCGCGAGGATCTCTACTACCGGCTCAACGTGGTGACGATCTCCATTCCGCCGCTGCGCGAGCGCCGCGACGACGTCGCCCTGCTGTTCTTCTATTTCGCCGAGCGCGCCGCCGCCCGCTTTCGGCGTCCGGTGCCGGCGGTGTCGGCCTCGGTGCACCGCCATCTCAGGGAGCATGACTGGCCGGGCAATGTGCGCGAGCTCGCGCATTTCGCCGAGCGGTTTGTGCTTGGATTGGAAGAAGACGCTGGAGCGCTTCCTCCTGGCCCAGCCCGGCCGGATGCCGACATGAAGCTGCCGGAGCGGCTGGAGCGCTACGAGGCCGACATCATCCGCGAGACGCTTGGCCGCAACGAGGGCGACGTCAGGCGCACGATCGAAGCGCTGGGGATTCCGCGTAAGACGTTCTACGATAAGCTTCAGCGCCATGGCATCGTGCGCAGCGAGTTTTCCAGGTAAAGGGCCGACCAGGCCGGCAAGCGTCGGCGACCCTTCCGTGGCCTTGCTCCGAACGCCGATTCCGATCTTCGCGATCATGCGCTAAACTTGCAGGAACTCAACCGGGCTGACCCATGATTGTCCAGACCTGCATCAATGGCGCGCGCAGCGCCGATTTTCATCCGCAACTGCCGCTTGACCCCGGAGCCATGGCGCGTGACGGCGCGGCCTGCGTCGCTGCCGGTGCCGCCGAGCTGCATGTCCATGCGCGCGGGCTCGACGGCCGGGAAAGCCTCGCTACTGAGGCGATCGACCGCACCATCCTTGCCCTCCGCCGCGCCTGCCCGGGAACGCTGATCGGTGTCTCCACCGGTGCCTGGATCGAGAACGACGACGAGCGGACGCTTGCCGCGATCGCCAGCTGGAGCGAGCTGCCCGACTATGCCTCGGTCAATCTGAGCGAGAAGGCCGCGCCCGAGGTCATGCAAAGCCTGCGGCAGCGCGGCATCGGCATCGAGGCCGGGCTCGCCTCCGTCGCTGATGCCGAGCGCCTGGTCCGGCTCGACCGTGGCAGCCAGGTGCTGCGCATCCTGATCGAGATCTCGGAGCAGGCGCTGGACGCGGCATGGGAAGTCAGCGACGGCATCGCGGCCGTGCTTGACCGCGCCGAGATGCGACGGGCGATCCTGCTGCATGGCGAAAACGCGACAGTCTGGCCATTCGTGCACCGGGCGGCGGAGCGCAACTGGTCGACGCGTGTCGGGCTGGAAGACGGCAAAGAGCTTCCGGACGGCGCTACGGCATCAGGCAATGCCGCACTGACGGCTGCTGCCGTCGCGATCTTCCGGGCCGGTCGCTGATTCATCCCACAGGTTTCGGGCGCCTTGCCTGACCAGGATCTTTTCGGGATCCTGCGTCAGGCCACGTCCCGCAAAGTCGAACGCGGCGTCGCCGACTTGGCGCCGGTGCGATCCTCGTGAAGCGCGAAACCCGCGGCGCCCGGATCGCCCAGTTCGGGGCGGAGCTGCATGCTCGGGATGTGGTAGTCCCCGCCATTCTGCTGCCGATAGGGAATGGGCCGGATTGTCTCGAGCGTCCGCATCCTTTCGCGCAGCCGATCCGCGACAGGCTCGAAGTCGGCCTCCCCAAAACGATCCACTCTGTAGACCACGAACGGCGGAAGCACGTCGTAGCCTGGATAGTAAAGGATCCCGTGATTGATCGGGAACAGCAAGTCGTCGATCGGGCCGTTGACGCCGCGGGCCGAGTAATGCTCTTCCCAGCCGCCGGTGGTCACGATCAGCATAGCGCGCTTGCCGGCGAGCGTTCCCTCACCAAAGCGATCACCCCACCGCTTGTCGCTATGCTCGCCGACACCATAGGCGAAGCCGTAGGCGTACACCCGGTCGACCCAGCCCTTGAGGATCGCCGGCATGGCGTACCACCACAGCGGGAACTGGAGGATCAGCGTGTCGGCCCACAGCAGCTTGTCGATTTCCGCTTTAACGTCACCGGTCAGAGTGTTGGTCGCAAAAGCTTTTTTGGATGCCGCAGCCGGCAGGAGGCGTTCTTCGGGCGGCCACGACGGAAAGTCGGCACGGTCCACCTCGGATTTCCAGCCATCGGCATAGAGGTCCGATATCAGCACCTCGTGGCCCTGGGCCTCGAGTTCCCTGATGGCGACGTCACGCAGTGCACCGTTGAGCGAACGCGGTTCAGGATGAGCAAAAACAAGCAGGACTTTCATGGGTCAACTCCGAAGGAAGGACGATCGACGCTAAGGTAGCTAGCCCCGGGATGATCCGCTATATCTGAGTAATGCATAAGATTATGCCGAATAATGGATAGGTCTGACGTGACGCTCGAGCGCATGCGCACCTTCGTTCGCGTCGCCGAGCGCGGCAGCCTCTCGGCGGTGGCGCGCGAACTCGGAGTTGGGCAGTCGACGGTCACACGGCATCTGCGCGAGCTCGAAGACGCCGTCGGCGTGCCCTTGCTCAGCAGGACCACCCGGCGTGTCACGATGACCGATGAAGGCAGCCGATACTATGCCGACGCCGTCCAGATCCTGCGCCTCGTCGAGCAGGCCGGCGATGAGGCACGGGGCACCCGCGGCGCGTCGGCCGGCACGATCCGGATATCCTGCACGGCGGCGCTCGGGGTCTTGCACATCAGCCGCCTGATCTTCGCCTTTCAGGACCGCTATCCCGACATCGGGGTCGATCTCAGCCTCACCGACGAGCGCATCGACCTTGTGCGGGAGGGCGTCGACATCGCGCTTCGCCTCGGTCCGCTCACCGACAGCTCGATGAAACTGCGGGCGCTCGGCCAGTCCCGGCGTCTGCTGGTGGCGTCGCCGGCCTATCTGGCGGCGCGGGGCAGACCGGCTGTCCCGCAGGACCTGCCTGACCATGAAGGCATCCGGATGTCGAACATCGCAGGAAGCGACACGCTCGCCCTGCAGGGGCCGGGCGGTGAACGCCACGCGGTTCCTTTTGGCGGCCGATTTCGGGTCGACCACGGGCTTGCCGCGCGCGAAGCGCTCGTCGCCGGGCGCGGCATCGCACCTGCCCATCACTGGCTTGTCGACGATCTCCTCGCCGCCGGCCGGCTGGAAGTGATCCTGCCAGACTACACCCCGCCTCCCATACCGCTGAGCATGCTGATCCTTCCCGAACGCGCGGGCATTGCCCGGGTCCGGCTGCTGGTCGACTTTCTCGCCGAGCGGATCGGCGGCATTCCGGGGATTGGGAAGCCGCGTTAGCCGGCGTGTCCCCACTCCGCCGGAGCCGGCTTGAATGAAGACCTTCTGTCCTTTCTTCAGCTTCGCCCGCCCGCGACCCCGAGGCTGTCGCATTCGGTGTCTTCGCGACCCTGATCGGCACGCTTGAGCTGTCCCGCGCGGTGAACGGAACCGAACTGTCCGATCGCATTCTTGAGGCTGGCGAAATAGCGGCGAAGGCGCTGCTCCAGCCCCGCGAGAACGACAGCCCAGCAGAAAGGGAACCATCATGAATGTGCATCAGCTATCGCGACCTGCCGCGATCATCAAACACAGGGACGTGCCGACGAAAACGGTCGACGTCGGCGGTACGAAATTCGCCTACCGGGAGCTCGGGCCCACAACTGGGATACCGGTGATCTTTCTTACCCATCTGAGTGCGGTTCTCGACAATTGGGATCCCCGGGTCGTCGAACGGCGAGTTATCACCTTCGATAACCGTGGTGTTGGCGCATCAAGCGGCTCCACTCCCAATACGGTGGAGGCGATGGCCCGCGACGCGGTCGCCTTCATCCGGGCCCTCGGTTTCCAGCAGGTCGATCTGCTCGGCCTATCTCTTGGCGGCTTCATCGCCCAGGCGATTGTTCAGCTGGAGCCAGATCTGGTTCGCAAGATCATCCTCGCGGGAACCGGCCCGGCCGGGGTACCGGCATCGACAGGGTGACGTTCGTCACCATCTTCGACATGATCCGCGCCGCGCTAACCATCAAGGACCCAAAGAACTACCTCTTCTTCACCCAAAGCCCCAACGGCAAGAAGGCGGCGCGCGAGTTTCTGCAGCGATTGAAGGAACGGACCAATGACCGCGACAAGCCCATCGCGCTCGGCGCCTTCAACCAGCAGCTCAAGGCGGTCCGTGCCTTTGGCCTTGAGCGCCCTGCCGACCTGTCGCGTATCCGGCACCCGGTCCTCGTGGTGAATGGCGATCACGACAGAATGGTGCCCACCAGCAATTCCGTCGACATGGCACGGCGCTTTCCCAATGCCGAGTTGGTCCTGTACGAGGACGGCGGGCATACGGCCATTTTCCAGTATCACGGCGGCTTCGTGGAAAAGGCCCTGGACTTCCTTGAGCCCTAGCGCATCGGCCCGAAAATCGGAATCGATTTTCGGAAAGCACGATGCACAGATTCAAAAGTGCTAGAGCGTACTTTCCAAGTGGACGCGCATCGCGCTAGCGCGGCCCGCCTGGTCCGATCCATCGGGTGACGACCAGCTGTCGTCTGCAAATGCAAGCTTGAACGCCTGCAGGGCGAGCCGACTTCCGAAACAGGGCATGAGTTGGCCGGTGGCTCGTGAACGCTTAGGGTCGAACGTTCAGGGTAATTGGATTTGACCTAAACGTCAGCCTGCAGTGGCCGGCGTCTTCAGCCGAACGTCGCCAGAGGCTCAGTGCGGACCGCGACCCACTGGCAGCGCCGGCTGTGGTGATAGGTCGGCTGTGGTGATAGAAAGACAGGAAGCGCGGCGGGGACCATCTCTCGGCGAAAGCCGCTCACCGGGATAGCGACAGACCGGGCTGGCGGACGGTTAGGACTACCGGACGGAACGATTGCGACCGGCGGGCCGCGCTGGGCGAGGAACCCAAGCTTATTGTGTATCCGCATGGGCTCTCAGCTCAGCCCTCTTCTCGTTGGAGACGACGGCGAGGTCGAGCACCTTCTGCAATTCGGCCGCATGACGGAACGACGGCTCCGCCTGAACACCGTTGCGCACTGCATCGACAAAGCGCTGGTAGTTGGTCGGCACCGATCCGGCATCGAGAACCTGCCATTTGGCGATCTCGATGTCCTCGCCCATGCACACTTTCAGCTCCGAGCCATTCAGATTGTGCACGACTTCGATGCCGCCCTTGTCGCCATAGATGCGCAGCCGCAATTCGTTGAGGTGGCCGGTTGCCCAGCGGCTGGCATGAACGATGCCGAAGGCGCCATTGCTGAAATCCAGCGCCATGGTGAAGCTGTCATTGGCGTCCAGCTCGTACTCGCCGATCCGGTTGCCCGGCGCCTTGTCGAAGGACCTGAGGCGGCAGAACACATGGTCGATGTCGAGCGCCGCGCCATAGCTGGCGAAATCGAGTATGTGGATGCCGACATCTCCCAGCACGCCATTGGAACCATGGCCGCGCGACAGCCGCCAGAGCCATTTCGGATCCGTGCGCCAGTCGCCCCAGAATTTGGAAACCAGCCAGCTCTGCAGATAGGACGCCTCGACATGCCTCACCCGGCCGATCTCGCCGGCCAGCACCATGGTGCGCGCCTTCTGCAGCGGGGCGACGTTGCGATAGGTCAGGTTGACCATGTTGATGATGCCGGCTTGCCCGGCGGCATCGGCCATGTCATTGGCCCTCTGGTAATTTTCGGCCAGCGGTTTTTCGCACAGCACCGGCTTGCCCGCCGCGATCAGCATCATGGTGGTCGGATGGTGGATGCGATCTGGCGTCACGTTCGCCACCGCGTCGAACTTGTCCCATGCGAGCGCGTCTTCCAGTGACGCGAACCGGTTGGGGATACCGTAGCTGTCCGAAAACTTGTCGACACGCGCGCGGTCGAGATCGACAGCGCCGATCAGTTCGACGCCCTCGATCTTGCTGAACTGCCTGGCGTGCTCTTCCGCCATCCAGCCGGTGCCGAGTATCAGGAGGCGCATGAATCTTATCCTTAGGATGAGGCTTTATCTTCTTGTTCGACTATGGATTTTCCGAACCGAGGTTCGGGCTAGCGATAGCCGGCTTCGCCCGCAGCATGGAGTTTCCCGCCGCGCTCGACGATCGGCTCGAGCGCCTTTTCCACCGGCACGTTCGGCGCGTCGAGGATGGTCGGATTTGCGCCCTGCGGGTTGTGCGCCCATTTCACGGCGTTGCGCAGCACCTTCTGGACGGTGGCGTCGTGATAGGTCGGATAGGTCTCGTGGCCGGGCCTGAAATAGAAGATATTGCCGGCGCCACGGCGATAGGTCAGCCCCGACCGGAACACTTCGCCGCCCTGGAACCAGGAGATGAAAACCGTTTCCAGCGGCTCCGGCACGGCGAACTGCTCGCCATACATCTCCTCGTTTTCGAGCTCGAAATACTCGCCGATCCCGGCAGCGATCGGATGGTTGGGGCTCGTCACCCAGAGCCGCTCGCGCTCGCCAGCCTCGCGCCATTTCAGCGTGCAGGGCGTGCCCATCAGTTTCTTGAATATCTTGGAGAAATGGCCGGAATGAAGGATGATCAGCCCCATGCCTCCCCAGACGCGGCGCGCCACGCGCTCGACGACTTCGTCGTCGACGGCGCCATGATCCTTGTGTCCCCACCACAGCAGGACATCGGTTTGCGCCAAACGGTCGGCCGGCAGGCCATGCTCCGGTTGCTCGAGCGTCGCCCACGACACGGAAACGCCGGGGTCGAGCTTCAGCGCGTTGGCGATTGCTGCGTGCATGCCCTCGGGGTAGATCCCCGCGACCACCTCATTGGTCCGCTCATGGATATTCTCGCCCCAAACGACAGCGCGTATAGTCATGACATCCTCTTGGTTGGTTGAAGCCGCCGCCCCGGTACATCCAGTCATAGTATCCCTGGCCGGGATTGAAAACGCTTTCGAGGTCGGTTGCTGACAATTGGGTGGAAATCAGGCGGGGAAAGTCCACGTGGCAAAGCCAGCGGTCCTGGCGGGACAGCGCCCCCTCTGTCCTGCCGGACATCTCCCCACCTGGGGGAGATTGGATGTCACACCGGCTTTCGCAAATAGCCAACGTTGCAGGAACGAGCGGAGCGTCGAAACTGCCGATCTCCCCACTTGTGGGGGAGATGTCCGGCAGGACAGAGGGGGGCGCGAAGGATCGCTACAGAGCGGCTTTCATTCTGCGCCGCTGCTGGTCTACGCGCCGTGCCTTTCCGACTGCATCAGCGACCTGGTTAGCCGCGCACGACGAGGCGTTTGATCTTGCCTTTCTTGAAGGCGTCGAGGAAACGGGCATAGTCCTTGAAAGCGACGCAGCCGCTCGATTCCGCGCGGCCGCCGCGCAGCAGGTAGGTATGGGCAAGAAAGCCGTCGCGGCCGTATTTGTTCTTGCCATCGACCGGAATGAGACGCAGCGCCTCCACCCCATGGAAGCGCGATTCGCGCAGCCTCAAATCGTAGGTGTGGGGCGGTGTCGGGCCGACATTCTTCAGGTTGGCGTAGCGCGGCTGGTCGGCCATCGAGCCCCGTCCCGAATGCGCCTCGAGCCGCGAACCGTCCGGCATATAGACGGTTTTCGCCGAGATGTCGTAGACGGCGACGCCGCTGCCCATGCTGGGCTTGTTGAACAGGTTGCGGAAGACCCCACCGCCCGCCGGGCTGTCGGGCTTGGCATAGGCCAGCATGTCTGCGGCCTGGGCCTTCGACCGCTTGGCCGGCTTGCCCGGGCTGCTTTGCATGCCCGGGCTGCCCTGGTTGGCTTGCATGCCCGGCACGGCCGCAGACGACGAGTTCCTCGGTGACAAGGCTGGCGCCCGGGGCGTGTCGACCTTCGGAGCGTCGGCGGTCCGGACCTTGTTGGCTTTGGATGGCTGAGACTGCGCCTTGGCGGGCTTCGATGCCTGAACTTTGGGCGCTTTGGCCCTGGGTGCCTCGACCCCGGGCGCCTCGTCTGACTGATCGATTTCCGCCCGCGGGCGGAAGGTCGGCAAGGGGACACTGTCGGGCATCTCGTCCTGCGGCGGCAGCGAGGCCATCTGCACCTCGCCCTCCGGCGCAGCAGGGTCGGCCGTCGCCTCCTCTGGCAAAACGTCGATCATCTCTTCCGGCAATGCGTTTGCAAGCGCCAGAGCCAGGCGGGAGGATCGTTCGATTTCCGCAACCTCGGATCCGAAGCGCACGGGTGCGGGACCATTCTGATCGGGCAGGCGCACCGGCTCAGCAAAGCGCGCGCCCGTTGGCAGGCTGGTGACCGCAAAAGGGGCGGCCGCGCCAGATACTTGGGAAGCGGCTCGGCCAAAGGCAGCAGCAAGCTTTTGCGGCGACAGTGCGGCTTTCGCCACCACGCTGTCGAAGCGCGCTTGCGGCGAGATTTCCGCAACAATCGACACGGTATTCGGCTTCGCTAACGGCTTTAGACGCGCCAACTTGCCTTCATGCACGAAGCTCGCGGCAGCCTGCGCGCAACCGGCATCGCATCGGCTGATCAGGGACGCCTGACGCTGTCGGCTTGCCAGTGACGGCGCCCACGAACTGGCCCATGAATTGGCAAGAGAGCGCCGGGGATCGGCGAGCGCGATGGTTCGCGGCGCGAGCAGGCTTTGCGGAAGACTGTTGGAGGCAGCGGTGAGCGAGGTTCCCATCGAATGGAGGCCGGCCATGGTCGCCACCGACCACAGAGCGATCGCAACGCCAACAACGGGAATCGCGACCCAGCGCAGGCCGGGCCTCATCGAAGTCAATCCAGTATCAGGATTATCACCCCGGCTTTTCAAACGCACAAACGCCATACAACCAACCTCAATCGGCCTTGCGGCATGCGGGGCTCGCAGCCGTCACAATCACAGTCGCCTAGTGCCCCCTGCACGCTTCGCGTCTGTTGCCGATTGATTTAAAAGATGGACAAACTTGGTTAACCAATCCCTCTACCGATCGCCGATTGGGCGAAGGTCGATATCGAAAAAGCTCCCTCCACGACTATGAAAATGGTGGAAATGTCCTCCGTATAAGGCTTTGCTGCCCGTTTTTGCCAACCGAGTCAAGAAACCGAAAGGACTAGACCTTGCCAGGGCGGGCGTCAGCTGAGGGCTGTTTCGGGATAAAAAGCGTCGCATCACCCGTGATCGTCTGCGCGCAACGAGGCCCGCGTTCTCCGTATGAGACGCGGGCCTTGTCATTGCATACGCTATGCGGCGCGCAGGTCTTCCGCCGGGCGCAAATTCTGGTTCATGCGGAACAGGTTCAGCGGGTCATAACGCTGCTTGATCTCTAGAAGTCGCCGATAGTTGCCGCCATAGGCTGCTTCGACCCGGTCGACCTCGTCCTCGGGCATGAAGTTCACATAGGCCGTGCCGGCGGCATAGGGCGAAGCCGCCTCGTAAACACCGCGCGCCCAGTCGATGCAGGCGCGGTCCATTTGCGGTTCGCGCCAGCGAGCGTGGACATTCATGACGAAATGCGCGCTGCGTTGCGGAAACGCAGTTGCATCCGCTGTCACGCGGCCCGCGGCACCGCCGACATGGGCGAAGAATATCTCGCATTCAGGCCCCGGAAGCTTGGGTATCGCGGCCGTGATAACCTCGATCGCGCTGTCGGAGAGCTCGGTGAAGTCGTGGCTCTTCCAGTAGTTTCGGGCGCCGGGCGCCAGCAATGGATCGAATGCCTGCTCCCAGCCGGTGAACGGGTTAGGGGCGACAACATCGGCAATCGGTGTGCCGATGGCGCGAAGCCTTTGCGTCGCTTTCTCGCCCTCCTGAAGGTCGCCGCAATAGCACATGGCCAGGACCAGCACCTCCTTGCCATGCCATTCGGCCGGCAGGAACGGCAGCGGCGGCGCCTGCCGCATGACCACCCAGCAGGTCAGCTCATTGGGCGCTGCTTCGAGCGCCGCTCGGTACTCCCGCAACACGTTTTGGGCATCGGCAAAGGGGTGAACGACAAGCCCCGACAGCACCTGCGGACCGACTTGATGGAGCTTGAACTCGAAAGCCGTGACGACGCCGAAATTGCCGCCGCCGCCGCGCAGCGCCCAGAACAGGTCCGGATTTTCGGTCTGGCTGGCGCGCAGCAGCTTGCCGTCGGCGGTAACCACATCGGCGCAGAGAAGATTGTCGATGGTCAGGCCGAATTTCCGCGTGATCCAGCCGAAGCCGCCGCCCAGCGTCAGGCCTGAAATGCCCGTCGTCGAGTTGATCCCGGTCGGCACCGCCAGTTCGAAGGCCTGTGTTTCCGCGTCGACGTCGGCGAGCGTCGCGCCAGGTTCCACCCATGCCCGCCGCGTCGCCGGATCGACCCGCACCGACTTCATCGGCGACAGATCGATCATTAGGCCGCCGTCGCAGACGGCGCTGCCGGCGATGTTGTGGCCGCCGCCGCGAACCGCGACGAGCAGCCTGTTTTCCCTGGCAAAATTCACGGCGGCGATAACGTCGGCGGCACCGGCGCAGCGCACGATCATCCCTGGCCGCCGGTCGATCATGGCATTCCAGATGCTGCGTGCCTCGTCATATGCGGCGTCGCCTTCCCTCAGCACGGTGCCGCGCAATTGCGCCGAAAGCGCGTCCAGGGCCGCGGCATCGACTGTCGTCTTGCCGCGTTCAAGCGTGGTGAGGCTCATGCTGTTCATGGCTTTCCTCCCGATTGTTTTTGAGCCGTTTTCCCCCCACCCGTTTCCAAGTTTGCCCTTATATTAGAGGTCAAGCAAGTTCCTAGTGGCTTGCCGGGCGGCATTGCGCAACCCGCCTAACGCCGTAAGGCGGTCCGCCGGTTCGGTCGAGGAACTACGCAGCGGTCCGCGGAGTTAGGCATATCAGCAACCAATGCATAGGAGAGCTCTGATGGCACCGCGCAGAAAACCCGACGATTCATCCGAAGGCCCGACAATCGAACAGCAGGACTGGGACGCGATTAAAGGCGGCGAAATTATGCCAGACAGCGTGCCAGGAAACGGCGACATCCGGTACGACCTCGAGAAGGAGGCTGAACTGCCCGAGGAAGACGACGACAATCCGTACCAGGAAAGTGACGAGGCGTTGCCGGACGACGAAGAGGAACGCGCCATCTCGCGCAACCCCTCGAAGCAAGATATCGACGAGCCGTGAACGACAGCATTCAATGGCGCAGCTAGCCGGCCCGTTCCGGGTGTGCTCCAGGCTCCTTGAAAGTTCCTGCAGCAACAGCAAAGGCCCCGCGGGGAGGAAGCGCAGGGCCTTGTCCGAATGCCGTGCGAACGGCTTTCCAGTCGCTGTAGAACGACTGTGCTTCCAACCGTGGCTGGCGGATCTTGTTCCATCGAAACCGAAAAAGATGGCGTTCGTTCGCTGCTTCACCAGCATTGCTGCTTGGATTGTAATCGGCTCAATCACAATTTCTGTCTGGTGGAACAACTCCAAAAAACGCTCGTTGGATAATCATCGCAATCAGCGAGGCAACTCGAATGGAGACCGATCATGAAGAAAATTCTTTCTGCAACCGTACTCAGCATCGCCCTTGCCACTTCGGCGATGGCGCAATCAACCGGCACAGGATCCGGCACCAGCGATCCGGGAGCGGGCACCGGGACAGGCACTGGCACTGGCACTATGGCTCCCGGCACCGATAACGCAACTCCTGCCGATCCAAACGTAACCGGTTCGACAACCACAGGCCCCGACGGCATGGGTGACCGGTGTAAGGATATGGCAGGCGCCGATGCGAATACAAACTCCGCCAGTGGCACTGCAACTTCGGACATGGAGAATTGCCCCAAGTGACGGAGCTAGCGCTCATTTGCGCATGATGCGCCGCACCACTTGTTAGACAAAGCCGGGAACCGGCTTTGTCTTGCCGCTTAATTGCGCGCCCAATGTCAGTGCCTGCGGAAATTTCCGGATAATTGCCGCCATCAAGGGGGCGTTACCGGGGCGGAGGGCAATTCCAGCAATCGCTGCAGCGGCGTAGACCCGCGTCGAAAATAGTTTTTTCCAGGCCGCCTCATAGCGTCTGCCGGCAGCCTCGCGCCCTGCCCAGCCGTCTGGCGCGCATGCGAGTTCGCAGGCCAGCAGCCAGCCGGACTGAAGCGCCATCGAGATGCCCTCGGCGATAACGGGATGAGACTCTCCGGCTGCATTGCCGACGCGGAAGATGTCCCGTTCGTAGCAGGAGCGAATTCCCGGCCGGATCGGACCTGCGGCAAGCCACGAACCATCGGGGTGAGCTGACTCCAGGGCATCCCTGACACCCCGGCACGATTCCATCAGATGACGGGAGACCGCATCGGCCGCCGACAAATGGCTCTGCTGGTTGGGGCCAGGCTGTTTGCGCAACCGTGCGAGCATATCGCGGCGAATGCAGCACGAAATCGACAGCCGGCCATGATCCGCCGAAACCATGCCGCCATAACCCCCCGGAAACACCAGCAGAGGCATCAAATCAGGCGCTAGGGACGACCCGGTGAAATGCGCCTTGAAGCCGAGCAGGTCCGAAGGGCGGTTGGTCTTCCCGAGCTGGCTGGGCAGCGGTCCTGGTTCCCAGGAGCCGTGTGCGGCGACAATCACCGGCGCACGCAACATCGGCGTTTCGCTCCCGGCTTGAATTCGCACCATTTGCATCTCGCCATCCCGATCGATGGCGACGGCGCGGCAAGGCTGAAAGATTTCGACGCCGGCCGATCGCGCCGCCTGCAAAAGCAGACAGTCGAGAATATCCCGGCCGAGCGCCCGGCCGAAGCCAGGGTTGGCAGAAGGTTCATCGTTTGCACGAGGCCCATCTTTTGCACGAGGCATGGGTGCCTCGACACTCGCATCGCCGGAAAAGAAGCCGACGCGGCGGATTTCGGGGCCGGCATTGGCACGCCAGGCATCGCCGATTTCCAGCTGGTCCAGAAGCGCAAGATTGCTTGCCGACATGTATTCGCCGCAGACCTTGCGGCGCGGGAACACGCTCTTTTCCACAATAGCCACGGCCCATCCGCGACGGGCCAGCGTCAGCGCGGCGGACGTGCCCGCCGGGCCGGCGCCTATGATGATCGCGTCATGGGTCGACAATCGCGTCATAGGTCATCACCGGCGCTGGCGCCGACAAAAATGTGGGAAAAAAGGCCGGCGCGCCGTTCCTCGACCGGTTTGCCGTTTGCTGCGAGCCAGAGACCGGAAAGCTCGCTGCCGCGAAAGCCGGCACGCACGCTTTGAGCCGCGTCGTTTCGGGTCACGTCATTGGCGCCGATTGCCGGCAGAAGACGCGTCGCGGCCAACGCCAGTTTCGCTCGCAACGGCTCTGTCGCCAGCAGCAGCGGGGCTTTCGGCGCCATCAGCGAAAACAGACGCACGAGCTCGGCATCGTCGAAATGATGCAGAAACAGATTGACGGTGATCGCGTCGAACCGCGTGCCCTCATTCTTTCTCGCCCAGTCGAAGACATCGGCGGTGACACCTTCGACCGTCCATCCCAGCCTGTCAAAATCACCTTGCAATTGCGCGGTGATGAGGTCGACGCGGTCGAGCATTACCAGTTGGACCCTAGGCCAATGCCCGGCCATGTGCCGCGCTATCGCCAGCATGAAGGAGCCATCGCCGGCGCCGATCTCCAGAATCCGGCGTGGCGGCCTTGGCACAAATTTCCGGAGCAGCGACGCCATGATCCTCGCCTGAAACATCAGCGCGTTGATCCGACGGAGGTCGCGGCGCGCGGCAAGCGCTCGCGGATCGTCGCCCGCAAGTCCGTCGAGGATTTCCGGCTCAAGCTGGCGCTGCTCCAGGCCGCTCATGAAACCGTTCGGAAAAGCATGGTTTCGGCCGTCAGCCCGGGTCCGAACGACATGCCGCAGCCGAGTTGGCCTGGTGGCGCCTTCAACATCTCTTTCATCACGAACATGACGGTCGCGGACGACATGTTTCCGTACTGGCGCAACACCTCGCGCGATGGCTCCAGCGCGGTGGGTGCAAGCCTCAGGGCCCTTTCGACGGCGTCGAGAACCGAACGTCCACCCGGGTGCACGGCCCAGAGGTCGATCGCCTCGGTCGGCCGATCGCCGAGGATGGCATCTTGGTTGCTCCGCAACGCCTCATGGATCGCTGCTGGAACCTGGCCGGAAAGGACCATTTCGAAGCCGTGGTCGCGAATGCTCCAGCTCATCAGATCCCGCCGCTCGTTCGCCACGATACAGTAAAAGCTTTCGAGCTCGATGCCGTGCGGCTCGGCGGTGACGAGCGCAGCCGCGCAGCCGTCGCCCCAGAGGCAGAACGACAGCAGCTTTTCCAGCCCGCTGGATTCCCGCAGATGCATCGTGCAAAGTTCAATATTGACCAGCAGGACCCTCGCCTGCGGGTCGGAGCGGACGATGTGGCGGGCAAGCTTGAGGCCATTGATCGCCGCGTAGCAGCCCATGAACCCGATCATCGTGCGTTCAACCCTTTCCGGCAGGCCGCATCGCGCAACCAGCTCCAGGTCGATGCCCGGCGCTGAAAAACCGGTGCAGGTGGTAACGATAAGGTGGGTGATGCCGGAAACGCCGCCACCAAGCTCTAATCCCTCGACGCCTTTTTTCGCCAGAACAGGTGCGGCATCTCCGAACATTGCCATTCTCTCGGCCGTTCCAGGAAAGGCGCCCCGGATGAACCTCCCGGCCAGGTCTGCTGACGGTCCTTCGGGGTCGCTGGCCGGTGCAAAGCAGGAATAGCGGTGCTCGATGCCGGCAAGGTCAGCCATGCGTTTAAAAATTCTTCGGCGATCGGCCGCAAGCAGGGAGGCCGCGAAACGCAGATAGAATTGATGAACCTCGTGCTCCGGCACCGCTGTCGCGATCCGGTTGATATACGCTTTGGCCGGCATATTCTGTCTCCTCGGCGTGTGCACTATTTGGGGCCACCGCCGGAGGTTGTTTGGTCATCGGCACCAGATGTCGGACATCAGGTTTTGAGTGTTGTTCGATGAACGTTTCTGAGACTTGATTTCATCCCGAGGTTCAGCATGTGCGGTTGCCGGGCGATGCTGCGGTTCGCCGGTACTAGGAACATAGGCTCCATTACCGAGGCGTCCACCAGGAGCCCGCGCTTCGGGCCGAGGCGCCATTGCGTCCGGCCCTCACCGGGCACGGCCTTTTTGCTGATCGATGGAACACTAGGGCACACTAACAGTTGTAGGATGACAGCGAATATCTCTTGGATATTGGCTGCTGGATCGGGGCCAGACCCCGGTTGGCCCGCGCTCTTCCAGAGGCGCGGGCTTCCCCGATCCCAGCCGGCTTGAAGCCCAATTTTGGGAACAATGGCCAGCTGCCATAAGGGTCGCGGTAAAGACAAGGAGAGCTGTCATGAACAACATCATCTGGCTGGTCGGGGCCATCGTTATCGTAATAGCGATACTTAGCTTCCTTGGCCTACGTTAGGATTCGCCTTTAGCGAAATCCGACGCGTGAGTAGGTAGTTACTTGGGACGGCTCTGGAACCCACATGGGGTCCGCAGGCCTAGCAGCTATCCGCGCTAACGACCCCGCTCCTTCACCGGGCGAAGGTCCCTGCCCAATCGATACCATCCAAGACCCAGTGCTCTCATTTGACGCCGCGTCTCCTGCCCTTGAGCGGGTGACGTCTCCGTCCGCTCAAGTTTGCGGCTGCGGCGCGTGAAAATCACCCTCGGGCGGTTGACCTTCCAGCTGCTGGAAGGTCTATTTTCCTTGCGAACGGAGATTTTCATCATGAACATTGGCATCGCATCCGAGAAATCCGGGCTGCCGTCCAAGACTATACGCTACTACGAGGACATCGGGCTTTTGCGCCCGGCCCGGACAGACAACGGCTATCGCGACTATTCGGTAGCCGACATCCACCGCCTCCGGTTTCTGCAGCGCTCGCGCAGCCTGGGTTTTTCAGTCGACGAATGCCGCCAGTTGCTGTCGCTCTATCAAGACAAGGACCGCGAGAGCGCCGACGTCAAATCTATCGCCGAAGCCAAGCTGGTGGAGATCGACAGGAAGATCGCGGAACTCGTGGGATTGCGCGGCCTGCTGCATCATCTGGTCGAGCACTGTCACGGCGACGAGAGGCCGGACTGCCCGATCATCGACGAATTGGCGGGAGAGGGCGTGGTTCAGTGAAATGGACCGCCGCCGCGGTGATGCTGTCGCTTGCCTGCGCCTCCGCGGTGGTGGCCGCGGCCGGACCTGACCCAATCGTCGCGACGCGCCAGTCCTCGATGAAGGAGATGGCCGCTGCCGCAAAGACGATCGCCGGGATGTTCGATGGCAAGCTGGCCTATGACGCTGTGGCGTTCAAGGCGGCGGCCGGGACGTTACGTACCCGCACCGGCCCTGCCCTCATTGCGGAATTTCCCAGCGCGACATTGGGTCCGCCTCGGGCGCCAGGTTGGAAATCGACCAGGCCCGTTCGGAATTCGAGGCGCTGGCCCGTCACATCGGGACGCTGGCGAGCACACTGGCGGCCAAGGCCGAGCGGGCGCCCGCCAGTATCACCGACGACATGAGGATGGGTTCCGGCCCGGCGATGGGCGGCGGCAGCCTGCTTGGCAAGCGGCCGGCAGCGGCAGAAGCCGATCCTTCCAAGGCTCCCGCCGAGCACCTCCTACATCTTATCCTGCAGGATTGCTCAAGCTGTCATTCGAAGTTCCGGCAGAAGGTCCTGTGATCGCCGAGCGATCCGCGAGATCACCGGATGGCTGATTGGCCGGGTGCGGCGCTGATTGACGTTGCGGTGCCTTTTCTTCATTGTCCTGTTGCTGCCTCCGAGGTTCAGCAATGAAGCGCAGTCTCGCTTTCGGTGCGATTGTGATCGCCGTCGTCGGCCTGCTGGGCGGCAGCGCACTTTTGATTGCTGGCCAGTCCAGAGTCTCGCAAGATGCAATCCTGTCATCGGTTATCCGCACCCCTGAATTGATTGACAGCGCCTGGATGCTCCCCGTGGCTGCCACTTTCAATGCCGACGTCACATGGCAATCAAACGGATCAAGGTGCGGCCCGGCAAGTGTCGCAAACACATTCCGCTCCATCGGCGAGGAGGAGACAACCGAAGCCGAAGTCCTCGCCGGAACCGGAAAGTGCTGGACAGGCTTTTGCGTCATCGGGCTCACGCTGGACGAGCTTGCCGAGGTCGCTCGAACGAACACCAGGCGGAAGGTTTCCGTGCTTCGGAATCTGAGCGCTGATGCGTTTCGCGAGCACATGAAGCGGGCCAACGATCCCGGCCGCCGTTACATCGTCAACTTCACCCGTGAGAAGATTTTCGGCGCCGGCGCTGGCCATTTTTCCCCAGTCGGAGGATATCTGGAGGCCGAGGACATGGTCTTCGTCCTCGACGTAAACGAGGACTACAAGCCCTGGCTGATCGAGCGTGAGCGCCTGTTTTCAGCCATAAACACAATCGACAGCGATGGCGACAAAAAGCGCGGCTTGCTGCTTATCGAGTAGCACGGTCGCAAGCAGTTTCGCAGACCGCCAACGAGCGTAGTGCCCCGGCCGGGGCTGGGGCAATCTCGCCGTGCTGCAAAAAGGCGGTCAGGGATGCGCGGGTCGAGGCGCTGTTGGGCTTCCTCAAGGAAGTCGCCGGCGGTAGCTATCTCAGCGACGCCGAAGTCGCCGGCATTGCCAAAGCGGAGCTCGAGGAATTTCCGCGCGCCCCTCGACGCGGCGCTATTAAATTAAGCTGCCTTAATCCAAGAGCCGAGCCCCTGCGGCTGCTTTCAATCGACCAGCACGGCGACCACTGCGGTGCAGTCGCCCGCCTTGACCAGCCCGGGGAAATGCCGCGCGGCCAGCATGCCGCCCATTCTTGCCCTGATCTCTTGAGGTGCGGCACCGGTGCGGCCGATGGAGTGGATGCGCGCCAGGACCTGGCCCTCTTCGACAGGCTCGCTCAGATCGATCAACGTTTCGATCATCCCATCGTCCTCGGCGAACGAGAAGCAATCGCCCGACGGCATGTCTAGCCAGCGGGTCGGCTGCATCTCGACCGCACCGGCGACAATGCCGCAATGGCGCAGCACATTGAGCACGCCGCGACGAGCGATCCGCACCGTTTCCGCGCGGGAGGTGCCACCGCCGCCAAGCTCCGTGGTGATGAACAGCTTGCCCATCTCTTCGGCGGCAGTGTCGAACATCCCGACCGCATCGATCTCCAGCATCTTCATCGACCACGGCGCCGAGAACGCTTCGACCGCCGCGAACCCCTTCGCCTCCAGCATTTCGTCGGGCCGGATATGGGCGGCACAGAACGGCACGAAGTCGAGCGTCTTGCCGCCGGAATGGAAGTCGAGCGCGATATCGGTGCGCGGCAAAAGTTCGCGCTGGAAGTAATCGGCGATTTTCTCGGTCACCGTGCCGTCGGGCCGGCCGGGAAAGCTGCGATTCAGATTGCCCTTATCGATCGGCGAGGTGCGGGTGCCGGCACGGAACGCCGGATAGTTCATCGCCGGCACGATGATCACCGTGCCGCTGACGTGCTTCGGATCGAGCGTACGGGCGAGATCGTAGAGCGCCAGCGGCCCCTCATATTCGTCGCCATGATTGCCGCCGGTGAGCAATGCGCTCGGCCCGCTGCCGTTGCGGATCACGCAGATCGGGATCATCACCGATCCCCAGGCTGAATCGTCACGGCTGTAAGGCAGCCGCAGGAATCCGTGCTGCACGCCGTCGCGGTCGAAATCGACGGTCGGCGTGATCGGTGAGGGGCGAAGGCTGGACATCGGGCTCAATTCTTCACCACCAGCTTGCGCGGCACATTGGCCAGGCACTCGACCCCTGTCTCAGTGATCAGGATGGATTCGGTGATCTCGAGCCCCATCGTCTCCAGCCACAGGCCGGTCATGAAATGGAAGGTCATGCCCGGCTTCAACTCGGTGCGGTCGCCGGGGCGCAGGCTCATGGTGCGCTCGCCCCAGTCCGGCGGATAGGAAAGCCCGATCGGATAGCCGGTGCGGTTGTCCTTGACGATGCCGTATTTCTTCAGCACCGCGAAGAAGGCGCTGGCGATGTCCTCGCAGCTGTTGCCAGGCTTTGCCGCGGCAAGCCCGGCCTCCATACCTTCCAGCGTCGCCTTTTCGGCATCGAGGAATTCCTGCGTGGGTTTACCAAGGAACACAGTCCGGGAAAGCGGACAGTGATAGCGGTTATAGCAGCCGGCAATCTCGAAGAAGGTACCCTCGCCCGACTTCATCGGCCGGTCGTCCCAGGTCAGATGTGGCGCCGACGCATCGGGGCCTGATGGCAGCAGCGGTACGATCGCTGGATAGTCGCCACCGATCCCGTCGACGCCGCGCGTGCCGGCATCATAGATCTCGGCGACCAGATCGCATTTGCGCATGCCGACTTCGATCTTGTCGACGATACGCTGGTGCATCGCTTCGACGATCCGGGCGGCCTTGCGCATATAGTCGATTTCGGTCGGGCTCTTCACCGCACGCTGCCAATTGACGAGTGTCGTGGCATCGACGAAGCGGGCGTTGGGCAGATGCTTTTGCAGCGAAGCAAAGGCGGCGGCCGAGAACCAGTAATTGTCCATCTCGACGCCGATGCTGAGCTTGCCCCAGCCGCGATCGGCCAGCACCTGCGAGAGAAAATCCATCGGGTGGCGTTCGGTCGACTGCACATAGTGGTCGGCATAGCCGACGATATTGTCGTGCGCGAGATACGCAGTGCGCTTGGCGCCGTTGGCGTCCTGACCGCGCCCGTACCACACCGGTTCGCCCAACGGCGGCACGATGACGGCCTGATGCACGTAGAACGACCAGCCGTCATAGCCGGTCAGCCAGGCCATATTGGACGGATCGCTGACAATAAGGAGATCGACACCCTTGGCCTCCATGGCCTTCCGTGTCTTGGCGAGGCGATCCGCATATTCTCCGCGCGAGAATTTGAGATTGGGCTGCATTGTTCTTGGTCCTCGTTTGTTGGGCCTTGCGGCCAGCATCAGCTTTCGAAAATAGTCCCGGCATTCCCCGCCCGCGCACGGTCGCGGGCGAGCGTGGCGATCGCCGTGTCCTGGACGCCGGTGCCGGTCAAGTCGGCGATGGTGATGTCGCTGGCTGAGCGCCGGCCGTGCTTTTCGCCGGCGATGATCTGGCCGAGTTCGGTCACTTCGGCATCGGCCGCCATCACGCCCGCCGCGATGGCATGGTGCAGTTCGCCTAGCAGCCGCGTCTGTTTCGCGCTGTCGGCGACGTAGAGATCGGCCATGCGCAGGATCGCCGGAGCGATCTCGTTCTTGTGCTCGGCGTCCGAGCCCATGGCGGTGATGTGCTGGCCGGCCAAGACGAAGCCGGCTTTGATCAGCGGCTCGGTCGACGGCGTCGTGGTGACGATGATGTCGGCATCGGCGGCCGCATTTGCCGCGTCGGGGTCGGCGCGCACGGCGATGCCTAGTCTTTCGCGCAATGCATCCGCCGCAGCCTCGGCCTTGGCGGCGTCCCTGGCCCAGATGCGGGCCTCGGCGATCGGCCGCACCAGCATAAGCGCCTCGAGCTGCAGTCCAGCCTGGACGCCGGCGCCGAAGATCGCGGCGATCGAGGAGTCCGGCCGCGAAAGGTGTTTAGCCGCGACCGCTCCAGCCGCCGCTGTGCGGATGTCGGTGAGATAACCATTGTCGAGCAGCAGCGCATCGACCATCCCGGTTTTTGACGACAGCAGCACCATCATGCCGTTGACGCTGGGCAGGCCGAGCTTCGGATTGTCGAAGAAGCCGGGACTGATCTTGATGGCAAAACCGTCTATCCCAGGCACATAGGCGGTCTTGACGTCGACCTCGCCGCGATGCTCGGGAATGTCGAGCCGCAGGATCGGCGGCATCGCCACCGGCAAGGTGGCAAGCGCGCGGAACGCATTCTCGACGCAGGCGACGGCATCGAGATCGAGCTTCACGATCGCGCGCAATTCGACTTCGGTGAGTATCGTCATTCGGCTCATGCGGCGCTCTCCTCAATTGCTGCGCCGCAAACGACTTTCCTGTGCAGCGTCATGTCGATGTTGCGGCCCGACAGAATGAGCACCGTGGGGCCGCTCGCCCTGACTTTGCCGGACAGCACGGCGGCGATGCCGACCGCGCCGGCGCCTTCGACGATCTCGCGCTCCTGTTCATAGGCATGGCGGATGCCGGCGGCGATCTCGCCCTCGTCGAGCAGGATCACGTCGTCGAGCAGGTCGCGGCACATCGAGAAGGTCAGCCGGTTGTCGAGGCCGATGCCACCGCCAAGCGAATCCGCCAGCGTCGGCAGTTCCTCGACCAAAACTGGATGTCCGGCATTGAGGCTCGCCTTCATCGCGGCACCCAGCGCCATCGAAACGCCGATAACCTTCGTGCTCGGACTGACGCCCTTCACGGCCGCGGCGACACCCGCTGCCAGTCCGCCGCCGGACAGCGGCACCAGCACCAAAGCGGCGTCCGCAACCTGCTCGATGATCTCCAGCCCGAGCGTGCCTTGCCCGGCGATGATACCAGGATGGTCGAAGGGCGGCAGCATGACCAGCCCCCCTTCCGCGACCAGCCGGTCGACCTCCTGCTGCGCATCGTCCTGGCTGTTGCCGACGATGCGGATCTCGGCGCCAAGCCGACGGATTTCATCGAGCTTATTCTGCGGCACCCGTCGCGACATGCAGATCGTCGCGCGCATGCCTTCGAGCTTCGCCGCATGAGCCAGCGCCCGGCCGTGATTGCCGGTCGAGGCGGCGACCACGCCA
>NZ_RZSW01000340.1:0-6762 GCF_003997375.1 Mesorhizobium sp. M5C.F.Ca.IN.020.29.1.1
GAGCTGCATCGCCGATGGCATGCGCGCCGGTGGAGCAAGCGGTGACGACGGCGTGGTTGGGGCCTTTCAGCCCATGCCGGATCGAAACCTGACCGGAGACGAGATTGATGATCTGGCCGGGGATAAAGAACGGGCTGATGCGGCGCGGACCGCGCTCCTTCAGGATCATCGCGTTCTCGGCGATGCCTTCGATGCCGCCGATGCCGGAGCCGATCAGCACGCCGGTGGCGCACTGCTCCTCATGGGACTTCGGCGCCCACCCCGAATCCTTCAGCGCCTCGTCGGCGGCCGCGATCCCGTAGAGGATGAAGTCACCGATCTTGCGCAGTTCCTTCGGCTCGAGAACGGCCTCGGGATTGAAGGTGGCGTTCTCACCATTGCCACGGGGAACGACGTGGGCGACCTTGCAGGCAAGATCCTCCACCTCGAACTCGGTGATGCGCTTGGCTGCGCTGCGGCCGGTCAAGAGCTCCTTCCAGCCATGCTCGAAACCCACGCCGAACGGCGAAAGCAGCCCAAGGCCCGTGACGACGACACGCCTCATCGCAGGTCCTCCTCGCTGGTGACTGCAAATAGCGTCAGGCCGAAGCCTTATCGATGTACTTCACCGCATCGCCAACAGTCAGGATGGTTTCGGCCGCATCGTCCGGGATCTCGACGCCGAATTCTTCTTCGAACGCCATGACGAGTTCGACCGTGTCGAGACTGTCCGCGCCCAGATCATCGATGAAGCTCGCCTGCTCCGTCACCTTGTCGGCATCGACGCCAAGGTGCTCGATAACGATCTTCTTGACGCGCTCTGCGGTGTCACTCATTTGGGCATCCTCGTCTTTTGTTTGTCTGTCTTCGTTAGCGGGCGGAATGCCGCTAATCAAGCTGAAAGATGGTCCTGTCGGAAACGCAACGGCACCGGACCGGTTTTTGCCCGAACCGCCGGGTTGCGGGCCGCATTACACGATAATCGGCCTGGGTCCAAGGCGAAAAGGGGTGTTTTCCCGCAACTGTCAAATCATCGCCATGCCGCCATTCACGTGAATGGTCTGGCCGGTGACATAGGCAGCTTCGTTGGAAGCGAGATAGGCGACGGCCGAAGCGACTTCGGCGCTGGTGCCCATGTGCCGTGTCGGGATCGCCGCCATGATCGCATCTTTCTGCTTGTCGTTGAGCTTGTCGGTCATCGCCGATTCGATGAAGCCGGGGGCGACGCAGTTGACCGTGATTTTGCGGGTGGCGATCTCCTGCGCCAGCGACTTGGAAAAGCCGATCATGCCGGCCTTGGAGGCGCAGTAATTGGTCTGGCCGGGATTGCCGGTGACGCCAACCACGGAGGTGATGTTGATGATGCGGCCATGCCGGCGCCGCATCATCGGATGGGTGAGTTCGCGGGTCAGCCGGAACACGGCGGTCAGATTGACCTCGAGCACCGTATCCCAGTCGGCGTCCGCCATGCGTACGAACAGACCGTCCTTGGTGATGCCGGCATTGTTGACGAGAATGTCGACGCCTTCGAGATCGGCCTCGACCTTCTGGCCGAGCGCCTTGACCTCGTCGCGATTGGAAAGGTTCGCCGGGAACAGCTTGACCCGGTCGCCGAGTTCGGTCGCCAGCGTCTCCAGCTTTTCGACGCGGGTGCCGTGCAGGCCGACGACGGCGCCCTGCGCATGCAGCACCCTGGCGATCGCCTCGCCGATGCCTCCCGATGCGCCTGTGACGAGGGCCTTGCGGCCGGTCAATTCGAACATGTCTTGTCTCCTGATCTAAGAGAGAACACCCTCCACGGGCGGGGTCGAATCTCGGTTGGTTATGCGAGCGCCGCCAGCGCCGCGTCGACATCCGCCGGCGTGCCGACGGCGCCGGTAGCCATATCGCGGTTGATGCGCCGCGCCAGTCCCGACAGCACCTTGCCGGCGCCCACCTCGTAAAGCGTCGCAATGCCATTCGCGCCGCACCATTCCACCGTTTCGCGCCCGCGCACGCGGCCGGTCACCTGTTCGACCAGACGGCGGGCGATTGCGTCCGGATCGCTGGACGGAGTGACCGACACGTTGGAGACCACGGGCACGAACGGCGCGTTCTTCGTGACATCGCCCAATGCCTCGCGCATGACCTCGGCCGCCGGTGCCATCAGCGCCGAATGGAAGGGCGCCGAGACCTGCAGCATCAGCGCCCGCTTGGCGCCCTTTTCCATGCACAGTCTCGCCGCCAGTTCGACCGCCGCGCTGGCACCGGAGATCACCAGTTGGCTACCGCCATTGTCGTTGGCGATCTGGCAAACTGAATCTTTGGCCGCTTCAGCGCAGGCGTCTTCGACATCGGCCTGTTCCAGCCCGATGATCGCCGCCATGGCGCCTTCACCGGCCGGCACAGCCGCCTGCATGGCATTGCCGCGGATACGCAAGAGCCGGGCCGCATCGGCCACCGAAACGAAACCGGCGGCGGCAAGTGCCGAATATTCGCCGAGCGAGTGGCCGGCGACATAGGCGACCTTGTCCCTCAGCGAGAGGCCGCGCGATTCCAGCGCCCGGATCGCGGCGAGCGACACAGCCATCAGCGCCGGCTGGGCATTGGCGGTCAGCGTCAGCCTCTCTTCCGGCCCTTCCCAGATCAGCTTCGACAGGTTTTCACCAAGCGCCTCGTCGACCTCTTCGAAGATATTCCGCGATTCCGGAAAAGCGTCCGCGAGGTCCTTGCCCATGCCGACAGCCTGGCTGCCCTGTCCCGGAAAGGTGAATGCGACGGCCATGTGTGGCTCCCAAGCGGCTGATTTTCCCTGCCTGTGACGCAAGGCGGGCGGGCAAGTCAAGTCCGCTGGCAGCCCGACGCGGGTCGCTCCGGCTCGGTATCGCTGGCCGAGTACCTGTTCCAAAAGGCTTTTTTTCGATCACTCATGATGAAAATCGCTCACGATTCGTTTGCTGGCTCTTCTTATTTCAGCCACAGGCGTTAGCTTTTCGTGACATATCGATGACAGCTCAATGACACTTTTGTGTATGGTCGGGGGAATTGTAAGGTGGCAAGGACTAGGAAAGGCGTTGGCAAAGCCGCGCCACAGTTTCTGGAAGGCGATCCGGCCACCGGCTATCTGCCGGGCCGGAAATGGCCTGTCATCCGCTATGGCCTCGTCAGCCTTCTCGCCGCCACCATCCTGGTTTTTGCGATCGAACTGATCGTGCGCGGCGACTTTGCCGGCACCGTCGCCTTCTTCCTGCAGCCCTTCAAGCCGGGCTGGACCACCATCATCATCTTTGCGCTTATCCTGATCGGCCTCGACGCCGTGCTCGGCCGCAGCCACCAGAGCCTGATGATCGTCGCGCCGCTGACGCTGGCGCTGGCCTTTGTCGGCCATCAGAAATCGCTCTATCTCGGCGATCCGCTCTATCCGACCGATTTCCTCTATTCACGCCAGATCGTGGCGCTGATGCCGCTGCTGGTGCGCGAACGTCCGGGAACCGCCATCGCTCTGGCGATCGGAATCGTTGGCAGCCTGTCGCTGCTCGTTTATGGCTGGCGGCTCTGGCGCCGCCGGGTACCGGCGCTTAGCCGCAAGGGTCGCCTGGCCCGGCTGACATTGACCGTGCCGTTGCTCGCCTTCTTCGTCTCGATCATGGATTACGCGACCTTCTCGTGGACGCGGGACCGGCTGCAGATCATCCCGATCATGTGGGACCAGAAGGAAAACTACGCCTCCAATGGCTTCGCGCTCGCCTTCGCGCTCAACGTGCCGATGGCGCATGTCTCGGCGCCTGCCGGCTACTCCGACAAGTCGATCGCAGCGATCGACAGGCCTGACGTGACGGCCTCGGTGCCGGCCGAGAAGCCCGACATCATCATCGTCATGAGCGAATCATTCTGGGATCCGACCGAACTGCCCGGCGTCAACATCACGCCCGATCCGATTCCCACTGTGCGGGCGCTGCGCTCGGGCTACATGTTCTCACCCGAATTCGGCGGCATGACCGCCAATGTCGAATTCGAGGCGCTGACCGGCTTTTCCAACGCCTTCCTGCCGGCCGGCAGCATCCCCTACCAGCAATATGTCCGCGCGCCGGTGCCGTCGATGGCGACGTTCCTGAAGAGCCAGGGCTATGAGACGCGCGCCATCCATCCGGGCACGAGCTGGTTCTGGAACCGCACGCCGGTCTATGCGGATTTCGGCTTCGACGACTTCAAGTCGGAAGAAAATATGCCATATCTCGAAAAGCGCGGTCCGCTGGCCTCGGACGCGGCGATGACCGACGAGATCATCCGCGAGGCCGATGCCACCGACGATCCGCTCTTCTTCTTCGCCGTCAGCCTGCAGAATCATGGACCCTACGAGCCGAATCGCTACTACAATCCGACCCACAAGGTGCAGGCGCCGACCAGCCAGTGGGCAAAGGATTCACTGCTGAGCTTCACCGAGGGTGCATCCGACGCCGATAAGGGCCTCGAGCGCCTTGTCGAATGGGCGAAGAACCGCCAACGGCCGACAGTCATCGCCTTCTTCGGCGACCATCTGCCGCCGCTCGGCCCGGTCTATGTCGAGACCGGCTTCCTCAAAGATAATGTCGCGCCGCGCAAAGAGCCGCCTGACCAGATGCTGCTGCATCACCAGACCCCGCTGGTCGTATGGTCGAACCGCACCGGGCCGGCCGCGGACATGGGCGCGGTAAGTCCGGCTTTCCTGCCCTACCATATCCTGACCACGGCCGGGATCAGCCATCCCTATTACACCGGCTTCCTCGGCCAGATGCGCGAGCGCTACAGCGTCGTCGATCGTAATTTGTTGATGAAGCCGACGGGCGAGGACACGCCCGACTGGGCGCGACAGAAGAAGATCGATCCGGCCATTCGCGATTTCCGTCTGCTGCAATACGACATGATGTTCGGCAAGCGCCATGCGGCGCCCGATTTCTTCCCGGAAACGGTGAACAAGCGCGTCCCGCATACAAGCTGAAGATGCCGCGACGTATCGTCCTTGGAGCGGCGGGTTTTCGGCTCGCCCTTGCCTTGCGGTCAAATTCCTGTATAGACGCCCGCAATCTGCCGGTCCTTGCTGGGGGCTGAACGGAGGGCCGGAGGTTTTTCGAAAACCTTCGTGTGGAGCCAGAAGCGCTTCCGCCTCCCGTGTCTCCGCTCTCGACCGTCTCGTCATGCTCCTTTCTTCCCCGCCCCCTTCTAGGATCGGTGGGTCAGAGAAGTTGCAGAGGCTTTTGCCGCGGGAACCGGGAGAGAAACGAAGAAAGGCAAAGAACAATATGGCTCTTTACGAACATGTGTTTCTTGCCCGGCAGGACCTCTCGCAGCAGCAGGTCGATGCGCTTGTCGAACAGTACAAGGGCGTCATCTCCGCGAATGGCGGGTCCGTCGGCCGGGTCGAGAACTGGGGACTGAAGTCCCTCACCTACCGGGTCAACAAGAACCGGAAGGCATACTATACGCTGATGGACATCACCTGCCCGCCGGCCGCGCTCAACGAGATGGAGCGCCAGATGGGCCTGTCCGAGGATGTGCTGCGTTTCCTCACCATCAAGGTCGATGCACATGAGGAAGGCCCGTCGGCGATGATGCAGAAGCGCGAAGAGCGCTCGGAACGCGGCGGCTTCGGCGACCGTGACCGCGGCCCACGCTCGTTCGGCGACCGCGATCGCGGCGACCGTGGCGATCGCCCGCCGCGCAGCTTCGGTGGCGATGCCGGTGCAGATCGTGGTCCGCGCCGTCCGCGCGAAGGTGTTGAAGGGGGTGCAGAATAATGGTCGACATCAACCAGATCCCGACCCGGCGCCCGTTCCATCGCCGCCGCAAGACCTGCCCGTTCTCCGGAGCCAACGCGCCCAAGATCGACTACAAGGACGTACGTCTTCTGCAGCGCTACATTTCCGAGCGCGGCAAGATCGTGCCGTCGCGCATCACCGCCGTCAGCCAGAAGAAGCAGCGCGAACTCGCCAAGGCGATCAAGCGCGCCCGCTTCCTCGGACTGCTGCCCTACGTGGTTCGCTAACACTCTTTCAGCGGGCGGTTCGCCGCCCGCTCTTCCCAACGGTGACGGGCGCCGCAGGGCTGAACTTGATTGATGCATGTCGTTGTCCCAAAACCGGGGCCACTTTTGGGCGACATGCATTGAAAATCCCGGGTTGAGGCGAGACCTCTAACTGCCGCGACAGGCAGGACAGCGACATAGGCGGCAACGCCCTCAGCTTCCTGACCTGTTCCAGACAATTCGGCGTCGATGCCAGTGATTGGCGCCCAAACGAAGGAACAAAACTATGGACGTCATTCTTCTCGAGCGCGTTTCCCGCCTCGGTCAGATGGGCGATACCGTCAAGGTCAAGGATGGATTCGCCCGCAACTTCCTGCTGCCGCAGGGCAAGGCGCTGCGCGCCAACGAAGCCAACAAGAAGAAATTCGAAGGCCAGCGAGCCCAGCTCGAAGCCCGCAACCTCGAGCGCAAGTCCGAGGCCATGCAGATTTCGGAAAAGCTCGACGGCAAGAGCTTCATCGCCGTACGTTCGGCCGGCGAAACCGGCCAACTCTACGGCTCGGTGTCGACCCGCGACATCGCAGAGCTTTTGACGGCGGAAGGCTTTTCGGTCAACCGCAACCAGATCCTGCTCAACCAGCCGATCAAGACCATCGGCCTTACCAATGTGGCGATCGCGCTGCATCCGGAAGTCGAGGTCACCATTACGCTCAACATCGCCCGCACCGCCGACGAAGCCGAGCGCCAGGCCAAGGGCGAGACGCTGACCACAGCCGAAGCTATCTATGGCGACGACATCAACG
>NZ_RZSW01000341.1:0-6760 GCF_003997375.1 Mesorhizobium sp. M5C.F.Ca.IN.020.29.1.1
ATGCGGCGACGCGGCGCAAAGTGCCGACGATGATCCACGAGCAGAACGCGGTGATGGGGCGTGCCAACCGGGCGCTCTCCGGCCGCGTTGATGCCATCGCTGGCGGGTTCTTGCCGGAAGATTCGAGCGCTGCAGGCGCCAAGACAGTGACGACAGGTAACCCGGTCAGGCCGCAAGTGCTTGAGGCGGCAAAGATGCCCTATGCGGCGTCGACCGGGAAGCAGCCGTTCCGCTTCCTGGTGTTTGGCGGCAGCCAGGGCGCACAGTTCTTTTCCGACGCAATGCCGGCTGCGATTGGAAAGCTTTCCGACGCGCAACGCAAGCGGCTGGTGATCACCCAGCAGGCGCGTGCCGACGATGTCGAGCGGGTGAAGGCGGCCTATGCTGCCCTTGGCGTCGAGGCTGAGGTATCGCCCTTCTTCACCGACATGGCGGCGCGCATGGCTGCGGCGCATCTTGTGATGTCGCGGTCCGGCGCATCGACCGTATCGGAAATCGCGGTGATTGGCCGGCCAGCGCTGCTGGTGCCCTATCCGCACGCGCTCGACCACGACCAGGCAGCCAATGCTGCGGCATTAGCAGCGGCAGATGGCGCCGAAGTGCATCCGCAATCCTCGCTCTCGCCCGAGCGCATCGCTGCGCTCGTCGGCGCGTTGATGGACGATACGGAGCGGCTGACCACAATGGCAGCGGCGGCGAAATCGGCCGGAAAACCGGACGCGGCACGGTTGCTCGCCGATCTGACAGAGGCTATTGCGTCGAAGAAAAGCGTATCGGCATTCAGGAAGGAGACGCACGCATGAAGATGCCGCAGACGATAGGCCTCGTGCATTTCATCGGCATCGGCGGTATCGGCATGAGCGGCATCGCCGAGGTGCTGCACAATCTCGGCTATAAGGTGCAAGGATCCGACCAGGCCGACAGCGCCAATGTACAGCGGCTGCGCGACAAGGGCATCGAGTGCTTTGTCGGTCATCACGCCGATAATGTCGGCGAAGCCGAAGTGGTTGTCGTCTCGACGGCGATCAAGAAATCCAATCCGGAGCTGAAGGCGGCGCGCGAGAAACTGCTTCCCGTTGTCCGCCGTGCCGAGATGCTGGCCGAACTGATGCGCTTCCGGCAGGCGGTGGCCATCGGCGGCACGCATGGCAAGACGACGACGACCTCGATGGTGGCGACGCTGCTCGAAGCCGGCGGGCTCGATCCGACAGTGATCAATGGCGGCATCATTAATGCCTACGGCACCAACGCCCGGATGGGCGACGGCGAATGGATGGTGGTCGAAGCCGATGAGAGCGACGGCACCTTCCTGAAGCTGCCGGCCGAGATTGCCGTCGTCACCAACATCGATCCCGAGCATCTCGATCATTACGGCTCCTTCGACAAGGTGCGCGAGGCCTTTCGCCAGTTCGTCGAGAACGTGCCATTCTACGGCTTCGGCGTCATGTGCACCGACCATCCGGAAGTGCAGGCACTGGTCAGCCGCATCGAGGACCGTCGCGTCATCACCTATGGCGAGAACGCGCAGGCCGATGTGCGTTTCACCAATCACCGCATGGACGGCCCGACCTCGGAATTCGACGTGGTGATCCGCGACCGCAAGACCCGCGGCCAGTCGACGATATCAGGCCTGCGCCTGCCGATGCCCGGCCGTCACAATGTCGCCAATGCGACGGCGGCGATCGCCGTCGCGCATGAGCTCGGCCTTTCGGCCGAGGCGATCAGGAAGGGCCTGTCGTCCTTCGCCGGCGTCAAGCGGCGCTTTACCCGTACCGGTTCGTGGAACGGCGTCGATGTGTTCGACGATTACGGCCACCATCCGGTCGAGATCGCGGCGGTGCTGAGGGCGGCGCGCGACGCCACCAAGGGCCGCGTAATCGCCATTGCCCAGCCGCACCGCTTCACCCGGCTGCATGATCTGTTCGGCGAGTTTTCCGTCTGCTTCAACGACGCCGACACGGTGATGGTGGCGCCGATCTATGCGGCAGGCGAAGAGCCGATCGACGGGGTGACGTCCGAGGCATTGGTGTCGCGCATCCGCTCCGGCGGCCATCGCGACGCGCGCTACATCGAAGGCCCCGCGGCGATTGCGCCGGTTATCCGCGACCTGGCGAAACCAGGCGATTTCATCGTCTTCCTCGGCGCCGGCAACATCACGCAATGGGCTTACGCGCTGCCCAGGGAACTCGGCGGTACCGCCTCATGATGCGTGGCCAGGCACTGATCGACAAGCTCGGCGGCCGGCTTGACGGCCTGCGCGGCCGCATTACGCCCAATGCCGAGATGGACAAGATCACCTGGTTCCGCGCCGGCGGGCTGGCCGACGCACTGTTCCAGCCGGCCGACGAGGACGACCTCGCCGCGTTCCTGAGGGCGGTGCCCGAGGAGATACCGCTGACCATCGTCGGCATCGGCTCGAATTTGCTTGTCCGCGACGGTGGCATTACTGGCTTCGTCATCCGGCTTTCGGCCAAGGGCTTTGGCGAAGCCGAAGTGATTGCGCCGACCACAATCAAGGCGGGCGCCGCCACGCCCGACAAGCGCCTTGCCGCTGTCGCCTATCAGGCTGGTATAGGCGGCTTTGAATTTTACCACGGCATTCCGGGTGCCGTCGGCGGTGCGCTGAGGATGAACGCCGGCGCCAATGGCGTCGAGACGCGCGAGCGCGTCGTCGAGGTGCGGGCGCTCGATCGCAAGGGCGACCTGCATACGCTGAGCAACGCCGATATGGGCTACGCCTATCGCCATTCGGCAGCCCCTGCCGGGCTGATCTTCACATCGGCTGTGTTTGAAGGGGTCTTGGCAGACAAGGCCGCTATCAAGGCGGCAATGGACGCCGTCCAGCACCATCGCGAGACCGTGCAGCCGATCCGCGAAAAGACCGGCGGCTCGACCTTCAAGAATCCGGAGGGCACCTCGGCCTGGAAGGAGATCGACAGGGCGGGCTGTCGGGGGCTGATGATCGGCGGCGCGCAGATGTCGCCGATGCATTGCAACTTCATGATCAACACGGGAACCGCGACCGGCTACGATCTCGAATATCTCGGAGAGACCGTGCGCACGCGCGTGCTCGAACGGTCGGGCATCCGGCTGCATTGGGAAATCAAGCGCATCGGTAATTTTCGGCCGGGGCATGAGGTCCAGGAATTCCTCGGACAGTTGCTCTAAGGACTCACAACACAGTTTTCGCTGCCCTTTTTGCGGAAAGTGAATCTCTCGGAATCGTAAGGACTTGCCAGCGATTCAACTCTCTGATTCTCTGCCCTGAAGCGTTTCCTGATTTGAGTCGTTTCGACGCGTCACCAGCGTTTTTTTCGTCAGGGCAACCTGCCGGGAGGCTCGGGGACTCGATGTTGCGGAAATCATGGGGGCAGGGACTGCTCCGAGCGTTTGAGTGTGTGGCCCTTTTGGGGCATGTGAGATGCAGACCCACCGCAAGAGGGCCCGCCGTGAGAGGGAATGACGGGAAATGAAAAGCAAGCACGTGGCCGTCCTTCTGGGTGGATTCTCGTCCGAGCGGCCCGTGTCTTTGTCTTCAGGAAAAGCCTGTGCTGACGCGCTCGAGAAGGAGGGCTACCAGGTCACTCGCGTCGACGTCTCTCGCGATGTCGGATCGGTGCTGGCTGAGCTCAAGCCTGATGTTGCCTTCAATGCGCTGCATGGCCCTTTCGGCGAGGACGGCACCATCCAGGGCATCCTCGAATATCTTGCCATCCCCTACACCCATTCCGGCGTGCTCGGCTCGGCGCTTGCCATGAACAAGGAACAAGCCAAGAAGATCGCCAAGTCCGTCGGCATCCCGGTTGCCGAATCGAAGGTGGTTAATCGCTTCGCCATCCAGAACAAGCACCCGATGAAGCCGCCCTATGTCGTCAAACCGGTCAATGAGGGATCGAGCTTCGGCGTCGTCATCGTGCACGAAGGTCAGTCGCATCCGCCGCAGGTCATCGGTTCGTCCGACTGGAAGTATGGCGATACCGTCATGGTGGAGCGCTATGTGCACGGGCGGGAATTGACCTGCGCGGTAATGGGCGACGTGGCTCTCGGGGTTTGCGAGATCATACCGACCGGCCATTCCTTCTACGACTATGATTCAAAATACGTCGCGGGCGGATCAAAACACGAATGCCCTGCAAAAATTTCACCGAATATTTACCAAAAAATACAGACACTGACGCTCAAGGCTCACCAAGCTATCGGCTGCCGGGGCGTTTCCCGGTCGGACTTCCGTTATGATGATCGACACTCCGAGAACGGTGAAATTGTCTGGCTCGAGATCAACACTCAGCCGGGCATGACGCCGACATCCTTGGTGCCTGAAATCGCCGCGCAGGCGGGACACTCGTTCGGCGATTTGTTGAGTTGGATGGTGGAGGACGCTTCGTGTCTGCGTTGAAGTGGGGACAGGGCAAGGGGAAGGGCGCGGCCGGGCCGACGCTGTTCGGTGTGCCGTTGTCGTTCGACCATTTTGTGCTGCCGCGTCTGCTTCGCCGGCCGGCGCGCGTGCTGGCGCGCCTGGGCGAGGGCGACTTCGAGGTGCCGCCGTTTTCCGCAGCCGTGCTGTCGGCGGCGCTGATCGTATCGGGCAGTGCCTATGGCGCCTATCTCGGCGGACATGTCGACGGTGTCGTCCAGGGCATCACTGCCCGCACCGGCTTTGCCGTCGACCAGATCAAGGTCGTCGGCAACCGCGCGACCTCCGAGATCGACATTCTCGACAGGATGCAGCTCGATGGCTGGACGTCGCTGATCGGCTTCGATGCCGAAGCCGCGCGGGGCCGCATAGCCACGCTGCCCTGGGTCGAGGTTGCGGCGGTGCGCAAGGTCTATCCGCACACGCTGGAGGTGCGCATCGAGGAGCGTGAGCCTTTTGCGCTCTGGCAGCAGGGTAACGAGCTTTCCGTCATCGAGCGGTCCGGCGCCGTGATCGCGCCATTCTCCGGCGGCAAGCAGTCGCTGCTGCCACTGATTGTGGGCACCGGCGCGCCGGCCAAGGCGCCGGATTTCCTGGCCAGGATCAAGAAATATCCAGAGCTTGCCGCACGGATCAAGGGCTATATCCGCATCGGCGAACGGCGTTGGGACCTGAAGCTGGAAAACGGCATCACGGTCAAGCTTCCCCAGGATGGCGAGGACCAGGCGATCGCCGATCTGGTCAGGATGGACCGAGAGAACGGGCTGCTGACGCGCGATATCGCCGCCGTCGACATGCGCCTTTCCGATCGCCTCGTCGTCCAGTTGACGCCCGAGGCGGCGACGCAGCGTCAGGCCGCGCTTAATGAAAAGCCGAAAATGCCGAAGCGCAAGGCGGAGACGAAGATATGAGCTGGCTTGGCGGCAACAGCGATGCCTCGTCGCGCCGGTCCGGCATCATGACGGTGCTGGATGTCGGCTCGAGCAAGGTCTGCTGCGTGGTGGCCAAGCTCAAGCCGCGCGAGGACGGCATGCTGCTGCGCGGGCGCTCGCATCGCATCCAGGTGATCGGCATCGGCCACCAGAAATCGCAAGGCGTGAAATCGGGTGTCGTCATCGATCTCGACAGGGCCGAGCACGCCATCCGTCTTGCCGTCGATGCCGCCGAGCGCATGGCCGGGCTGACCGTCGATTCACTGATCGTCAACATGACGGCCGGCCGGCTGAAGAGCGAAAGCTTCTCGGCAACCATCAACCTCGGCGGCCATGAGGCCGACGAGGCCGACATCAAGCGTGTGCTTGCCGCCGGCGCCAAGCAGGCGCTGCGGGCCGAGCGCGAGGTGATCCATTCGCTTCCCGTCGGCTTTTCGCTGGACGCCGAGCGCGGCGTGCGTGATCCGCGCGGCATGGTCGGCGACCAGCTCGGCGTCGACATGCATGTGCTGACGGGTGATGCGGCACCCTTGCGCAATCTGGAGCTTTGCATCAACCGTTCGCACCTCTCGGTCGAGCGCATGGTGGCGACCCCCTATGCCAGCGGGCTTGCAGCACTGGTCGACGACGAACTCGAAATGGGCGCGGCCTGCATCGACATGGGCGGCGGCACCACGACGATCTCGGTGTTTTCGGAAGGCAAGTTCGTTCATGGCGACGCCATCGCCATCGGCGGCAACCACGTCACACTGGACATGGCCAAGGGCCTGTCGACCTCGCTCGACGCCGCCGAGAGGCTGAAAGTGATGCATGGATCGGCGCTGCCCGGCAGTGCCGACGACCGCGACCTTGTCTCGATACAGCCGATCGGCGAGGATGGCGAGGTGCCCCTGCAGATACCGCGTTCGGTGATGACGCGCATCATCCGGGCGCGCATCGACGAGACGCTCGAACTGTTGCGCGACCGGCTGAACAGGTCCGGCTACGGCAACGCCGTTGGCAAGCGCGTCGTGCTGACCGGCGGCGCCAGCCAGCTTTCCGGCCTGCCCGAGGCAGCGCGCCGCATTCTCGGACGCAATGTGCGCATCGGCCGTCCGCTCGGTGTGGCGGGCCTGCCGGAGGCGGCCAAGGGGCCGGCTTTCTCGACGCCGGTCGGGCTTCTGATCTACCCGCAGATGGCGAATTTCGAGAGCCATCCGGCGAAGAGAATTTCCGGTCTCAGGATGACCGGAACGGGCGGAAAGCTGCATCGAATGAGTCAGTGGTTGAGAGACAGTTTTTAAATTGACGGGGACAGCCCCATAGGCGGCCGCAGCGGCGAAGCGGCGGGAAAGGCAAAGGACGGAGACAATGACCATCAATCTGCAGAAGCCGGATATCACCGAGCTCAAGCCGCGTATCACCGTGTTCGGTG